>CAZSON010000110.1:0-8978 GCA_964608375.1 uncultured Desulfobacter sp.
CCACCCAGAAACGCTATCTTACCAACATGGCCTCTGAAATCAAAGGATATCAAATTGACATTTGCTTCGGACCCAATGGCTGTCCCAACCGCGCAAATGAAGGAGACCGCCTGTTTCAAAAGATCGAGACAATATTGAAAAGAGAGGATCTTTTGGGGTTTCTCAAAAGACGGGTGAAAGGTGATCTCAAGTTTCACCATGAATTTCGGGTTTCGCTGGCCGACTGCCCAAATGCCTGTTCACAGCCGCAAATCACGGACATCGGTATCATCGGGGCCTGTAAGCCGCTGCAAACAGAAGAAGCCTGTTCTCTCTGTGAAGCGTGCGTGGATGCGTGCAAGGAAGATGCGATCACTATAGATAATGATGCGGATTTCCCCAGTATCGATTTCAACCGATGCCTCAACTGCGGAAAATGCATAGCCGCCTGTCCAACCGGCACTATCACGGAGGGGAAAAAGGGGTTTCGGGTACAGCTGGGTGGCAGACTGGGTCGACATCCAAGACTTGCAAGAGAGCTACCGGGCATTTTTTGCGAAGATGAAACGGTCGGTATCGTAAAGGCATCTATTTGCCTTTACAAAGAAAGGAGTCTGCACGGAGAACGCTTTTCCGAAATTTTTCAAGCCGATGACTTTGAAAATTTTGCAAGGCGTTTCGGACATGATCTGAAATAGCAGGAGCATTTCCTACCGGCCTAAAATTTCCCCTCTGGTACTGATGACCACCTCTTTTATCGGAACTTTCTTCCCGGAAATTTCCAGCCCTTTTTTTACAATAATGGGAAG
Organism: uncultured Desulfobacter sp.; assembly: GCA_964608375.1. Taxonomy (GTDB): domain Bacteria; phylum Desulfobacterota; class Desulfobacteria; order Desulfobacterales; family UBA2156; genus UBA2156. The sequence goes on from CAZSON010000110.1 coordinate 789, forward strand.
GCCTGCGCAGCAGGGGACTTCCATAACTACAGCAGTAACACTTTTGATATCGGCAACTCGAAAGATTTCTGCAAATTTATTGACATAGCCTTCGGCATCATCAAATTTCGGACATCCCAATGCGACAACCTTTTCTTTTAAAAAATCCCGGTGAAGGGATGGAAATGCCACCGGCACACAATCGGCCAGGACCAGCAGGTCGGCTCCTTTTAAAAACTCAGCTGTTGGAGGAATTAACCTGATCTGGACCGGCCAGTGCGATAGGGCCGATGTTTCATCCGCACGGCTGATATCTGGTGCGTCGGATGCCTGAACAGGTTCGATCCTTTCAAACTGCTCAATACGTGAGGAAGGACATCCTCCAGAAACCATCGGTTCTGCTTTGAGCGTATTCTTTTCTTTTTCTGCCAGGTACGCTTCCACAGCCACTTCATCAAACTCCTCCGCTTCACGATCAACTACTTTAAGCGCCCCAACCGGACATTCTCCCAGACAGGCTCCAAGCCCATCACAATACTTCTCTGCAATCACTTTTACTCCACCGTCTACGATCTCGAGCGCGCCCTCTGCACACGATGGTACGCATAGGCCACAGCCATCACAAAGATCTTCATCAATTTCTATGATTTTACGGTTAACTTTCATTGGACCTCCTCCAGATTAAACACTTTTTTTGCTTCTTTACGTCCATTTTCTGTCAAAAACGATTTTTCAACGATATTGGAAAGCTTAGCCTCATCCATCAGATTTTTTTTCTGCCTCTCCTCAAGGTTAACGATAAGATCTGAATCATAGAGTGCTTTGAAATTTATCGTTTCATCCGTCCGGGCGTGGTGGTGGTGTCCTATAATGTCACAAACCTCTTCGATCAATTCTGCCTTTGCACCCAGGCGGTTCATGATCGATCTTGCAATTGGCGGACCTTCTTCCTCCTGGTATTTTGCCTCAGAACTGCCGTGTTTTCTCTCTGCTTCATGGATACCGATATCATGAAGATAGGCCGCAGTTAAAATCACAGCCAGATTTCCACCCTCTTTTTTTCCGATCCTTTCCGCATAACGCGCCACCCGTGTTGCATGCCCGATCCGTTTAAAATCGGACTTAAAATACCGCTTCATCTCTACTGCTACCCGGTCTTTGAGAAGATCTTCCTTTTGAGCCAGAAGTTCTGGCGGAAGGGTTCCCAGACATTGATCAGCATATTCACAATATGAAGCACAGCCAAAATCCATTTTCGGATTGACAAATCGGTGGCCACATTTTTCACATTTTCGGGATGTGTCATCCTTGAAAAATTCAACGACATGGCCGCACTTTGGACATTTCTCTTCAAATATAGCCCCCGGTTTCCAATATCGACTATCCTGCCCTGGACACTTCATTTTTTCCTCCCTCAAGCAATCTTGATGAACTCGTAAAAAGTCCATACGCTTTATCCCAAGATGTTCAAAGTCGTTCGCAAATGACTTTTTACGAGACCGTCAATCTTTGTTTTATTTTTGTAAAGATTTAAACCGACTTGCAACATCGTTACCTTGACTTATGTCAAAAGGTCATGCTATTTTGGAAAAAAGGAAAATTTATGAAAAACATTTTGGATATCATATCCCACACACCTCTTTTCCATGGTCTTCCTGAAAACCAACTTCTTGAAATCAAACGGATTACCATCACAAAACGGGTCAAAAAGGGTGAAATTATCTTCTCCGAAGGTGATAATGGAAACGGCTTTTATGTGGTCGCAGACGGCGTTGTAAAGATTTTTAAGCTCTCATCAGAAGGAAAAGAAAAGATTCTTCATATTTTCAGAAATGGGGAACCTTTCGGAGAGGTAGCAGTCCTTACAGGGCAGACGTTTCCCGCAAACGCACAGGCCATTTCAAATAGCCGGCTGCTTTTTTTTCCGAGAAGAGAATTCGTCGGTCTAATCTCCGACAACCCTTCCCTATCGCTGAATATGCTTGCCGAATTGTCAATAAGGCTGCACCACTTTACAGTTCAGATCGAAAATCTTTCCCTAAAAGAAGTCCCAGGCCGGCTGGCAACCTATCTGATCTATCTTGCGGATGAACAAGGCAGAGACAATTCCGTTACGCTCAATATCTCCAAAGGTCAGCTGGCAAGTCTGCTCGGCACAATCCCCGAAACCCTGTCGCGCATTTTTGGGAAGATGACAGATCAAAAATTAATAGAGGTCAACGGCCGAAATATCAGGTTTCTAGATTATATCGGTCTTGAGGAACTTGCAGATCTCGGGAAAACCGTTGCATGAAAAAATAACAGGGTCGAAGATTCGTTCAACTATTCTGTCGATCTTTTCAGTGAAGTCAGCTCTCTGCTGATAATTCTGATATGCCCCATCTCTTCTCTGATAATTGCATCAATCCTGTCTTTTCCAAAGGTCTCCGGCACCATGTCCTTCATCCCAAGATAGAAGACGATGGAATCTTTTTCCGCCTCGAGTGCGGCCATATAGATTCGTTTTAAAGATGAGACATCCATAGTCTTTTCAAAAAACACCCGGGTATCCGCAAGTGCTCGAAGATACGTCATAGCTTCGCCTTCCGGGTCAAAGACGACTGATGCTTTCTCCTTTTCAGCCAGTTCAGCTCGCAAGGAGGCAAATGTTTTCTCATGTGCATGCTCCATTTTGGATAGGTCGAGCAGAAGTTTTTTTGCCGGTGAATCCGAAACTCCTTGCGCTGCGATACGGTAAAATTTTGCACCATTCCGTTCGAGCTGCTCAGCCATTTCAAAGATGTCGTCTGCGCTAAAATCATAGATCATTTGATAAACTGTCCTCTCTTTACCGGTTTGGTTTAATGATACTGGTCTGTTTTTATCATCGTTAATACACTTTTTCCTTGGAGATACGCCGCTGCTCCTCATTTCGGATTTCGCGCCTGAGGAGTTTTCCCACTTTGGACTTGGGCAGCATATCACGAAACTCAATATAACCTGGAACCTTATAGGGAGCCAATCTACCGCGACACCACTTTATAAGCTCTGCACCGCCTACACCTCTAGCATCTTCCTTTAAGACAACAATGGCTTTTACTCTTTCGCCAACTCGCTCGTCGGGTACGCCTACAGCACACGCGCCGATGACAGTCGGATGATCTTGCAAAACCGTCTCAATCTCTGAAGCAGAAACCCGGTACCCTTTATGTTTAATGATGTCTGCAGACCGTTCGACATAGACGAGTTCTCCCTCTGTATCCTGAAGGACAAAATCACTCATCCGATAGTAGATTTTCTCATCAATTTCAACATAGGAGCGCTTGGTCTCTTCCGGATTGTTCCAGTATTCTTTTATCGTATAGGGTGATGTTACCAGGAGTTCTCCAATTTCACCGGTGGGAACCGGTTTAAGCGTTTGCGGTTGCACCACAATGCACTCTCTGCTTTTTAATGGAATCCCCAATGTCGTCGGTTTTGGGTTTTCGCCTATTTTGCTGTAAGTCACATGGCCGGCTTCGGTTGATCCATAAACCTGATAAATGGGGATACCAAATCGCTTTTTCCAGCGGTTGGAGACTTCAAGCGGCAGAACATCTCCACCACAATAACAATATCTCAGGGAACTCAAATCATATTGATCAATGCGGTCATTTTCCAAAATCATACGATAAAGAGCAGGAACCCCGAGGAACCACCGGCTGCGATAGCGCTGGATGGTTTCAAGAACAGCATCGATCTGGGGTATCGGCATAAGAAGCGTTGTATTGCCTTTATTAAGCCCCAAGGACATAAGCATCCCCAAAGCCATGATATGAAAAAGCGGGTTGATCGCAATGTAAACATCCTCTCCTTCTTTGAGATGAGCCCCGGCCACATCTTCCGTTACGTCGTTAACATATGAAGTCATACCGATGTGATTGCCCGGAACGCCTTTGGGAAAACCGGTGGTTCCACCGGTATAAAGAATATACGAAAGGTCGTTCCAGGGATCTATTTCAACCTTTGTGTTTAATGGTGGATGTTTTAAAAGCGCTTTAAATGAATAAATCTGATCGTTCCAGTCCACATTTCCGTGAGGAATTTTGTCAAAGAGCATCCCAAGATACCGTTTCCAAAACGGCAGCAAGTCAACCAAATTGGTTACGATTGCCCGTTTGAGTCCGGTACTGGAAAAAATTTCTTGGACATAACAGAAGTTTGTGTCCTGGGAAATAATTGTTTCTGCACCTGAATCCTTAACCATGTAATCGAGTTCGTAAGACGTGTAGATGGGAGAGACCGGCACAATGACAGCACCAATTCTCTGGATACCCAGAAAGGCGATGACAAATTGAATGCAGTTGGCAGTATATACCATGACCCGGTCACCTTTTTTGATATCCAGGTTCAGCAAGGCGCCGGCGAAACGCTCACTCATATTTTTCAACCAGAAATAGGAATACCTTTCTCCCAGATAAAGCACCGCTGTTTTATCCGGAAAACGTTCGCTCATCTGATCGAATCGACTAAAAATTAATTCATCTTCCAAGGTTCCCGTGTCAGGATCCATCACTCTTTTGACTCCTCACCCGCTATACGGACCGGAAACGATTTCACCGCTTAAATTCCAAAATAGGCCGAACGAACATCAGGATTATTCATTAGCGCATCCCGGCCTCCTTCCATCACCGCAGCTCCGTTTTCCAGAATAAAAGCATAATCTACTATCGGCAGAACCGGTCGAGCATATTGTTCGGTCACAATAATTGAAATCCTCTTTTCGTCTCGAATCTCTTTTGTTGCCCGAACCAACACTGTCTGTACCAATGAGCTCAAACCAAGAAGGGGTTCATCCAAAAGGAGCAGCTTAGGTTGCGCCATGAGCGCGCGCCCGATCGCCAACATCTGCTGTTCACCACCGCTTAAAAAGCCGCCAATCCTCTTTTTGAGTTTTTCCAGTGCTGGAAATGTCTTGAAAATATAATCCATCGTGTTTTTTGCCTGGGAGGATGAAGCCAAATAACCGCCAATACGCAAGTTTTCCATAACGCTGCACTCTTTAAAAATCCTGCGCCTTTCCGGGCAGAGGACAATTCCCTTTTTTGCCCGCTGGCTCGGTTTGAGCCCTGTTATATCTTGTCCAAGGTACCGTATCTCCCCCAGGATATTGACTCGCTCACCTCCGGCCATCTGCTTCTTTTTTCTGATATCCTCGATGATTCCAGAAAGGGTGTACATCAGTGTGGATTTTCCCGCGCTATTGGTTCCAAAGACGCCGACGATTTGATTATTGCCGCACCTAATATCGACATTGTTCAATGCCAGCATATTTTCGTAAAAGATCATCAGACCGGAAGCTTCAAGCATACGCCTTCACCTCCTCAATCTTCTCTGACCCGAAATAAGCTTCTTTGACCTTTTTGTCCGCCATTACCTCGTCAGGTGTCCCTTCAATGAGTTTCTCACCGAAATTCAAAACCAGTATCCGATTCGCTACCCGAAAAAGCTCCCTTAAACGGTGTTCAATCATTATCAGTGTTATACCTTCAATCTGCAGGCGCTCTATCAACGGTACCATGCTGGCGATCTCACTCATACTTAGTCCCGAGAAAACCTCATCACAGAGTATAATTTCAGGTTTTAATGCCAGGCACCGTGCAAGCTCCAGGCGTTTAAGATATCCGGTTGGCAGGCTGGAAGCCGTTTTGTACGGGACAAAGGATTCCCTTTCAAACCCCATCTCTTCAAGAATATCGATGCTCACGGCGTTTCGATCTCCAAGCTTGCCGCCCCCTCTCCATCCTCCCGTACGCCTGGCACGGGGCGAAAACAGAGGAATCACCAGGTTCTTATACGCTGGAAGGCTGAAATAAGGTCGCATGATCTGAAAGGTGCGTGCGATCCCCATATCTGCAATCTTATGCGCCGATTTCCGACTTATATTTTTTCCACGGAATAATATCTCGCCGTAAGTCATTTTGATAAAGCCGGTGATACAATTTATCAGAGTAGTTTTGCCAGAGCCGTTCGGACCGATAATGCCTAAGATTTCGCCTTCAAACAGATCGAAGGTAACCTCGTTCAGAGCAAAAATACCTCCGAAGGTTTTGGTCACTTCTCTCATTTGAAGAATAGGCTGATCAATCATACCTTTACCCATTTTTCAAACTGATGATACTTTCGTTGACCATAAACCATAATTCCTTCGCTTCGAAAAACGATAAAAGCAAGAAGTATCAACGCATAAAAGACAATTCGCAGTGTTCCGAACGCCCGAAGTAATTCAGATATAGGCACCAAAATGAACGCCCCCAGCACCGGTCCCACCAAAGTGCCGCTGCCACCGATCACTGTTGCCGCAATCGGCAAAATCGAGAAATCCAGGGCGAACATTGAGAGGCCGGACCACATATAAATGTGCGCCAGGTATCCACCACCTAAACAACCCATTAATGAAGCGATAAATACGGCCACTGTTTTATAATAGGTAATACTTATTCCCGAAGCCCGTACAGCCTGATCATTATCCATGACCGCACGAAAAACTAGACCGACATCGAGGTTTACCAGCCGTCTCAAACCAAAGAGAAAAAAAAGAACCATCAAAATGATAAAGTATTGCTCCACCCAACTGTTCGTAAAGCTGCTCACCCCTAAAATTCCGTCAGTACCTCCGAGTATGTCAAGCGCTTCAATGACTCGGCTCAGCAACAGCGGATACATGAGTGTTATGATAGCGAAATACACCCCGCGCAAAGGAAGGCAAGGGAGTAAAAACAGTGTACAGATAACTGCACCAAGTAAAGTTGAAATGGGAATCGTTAGCATGGGCGGTAACCCGAGGGCAGTGCTTAGGATGGCAGCAATATACCCGCCTGTACCCATAAAAAAAGCACCCCCTAGAGAGACTAGTCCCACAAAATGTGCTAAAAAATCGAAACTCAGCGAAAGCAAGGCGTAAATACACACAATGGAAATTACCCGTTGCCAGTACATGCCAGGCACAACAAGGGGAAGAATTAGCATTCCGATAATCAATACCAACCTTGGCATCGTCAGGTAGCCCAGTTCACGCCAGGACATTAGAGCATAAAGTCCTTCGGTCCGGACTTTAACGCCTCGATCGAGTCTTTCTTTTCGACGATGCCCGGTCTGCATTTCTTATACCCTTTCTTCAAGTTCTTTCTGGCGGCCGAAGAGCCCGGAAGGCCGTAAAATGAGCGTGATGATTATGGCAAGGAGAGCCACCACCGCTTTAAAATGGGTCCCCAAATAGACTTCGGTTAAAATTTGCGCAAAACCGATGAGGAAAGCCGCCAGCACTGCTCCCATCCAGCTGCCAAGACCACCTACAATACAGACGGCTATGGCCAGAATCAATACGTTGTATCCCGACTCAACAACAATGTTCCCGAGAGGAAGCAAGAAAACAGCGGCCAGACCGGCCAGCATGGACCCGAAGATCATGGCTACAACAGCCATACGATCGGAATCGATCCCCAACATCAATGCCGCTCGCTCATCCTGGGCCATCCCCCGAAGTGCCAGGCCAATCCGTGTATAATGGGTAAAAAGCCAAAGGAAACCGACCAGCGCCCCTCCACAGACCAGAACAACTATGCGATGGAGATCCACAGGAACACCTGCAATGAAAATACTCCCCTGCATGAAAGTCGGCAGCGTATAGGTCATTCCCTTAAAGCCGCCCCAACGGAGTCCCTCCAGAATGGCCAACCCGATAGCATACGAGGCAATAATCTCGGAAATAGCCATGCCCCGAACGCGAATAAGAATAAACTGATAGATCAAACCACCGATCACGCCTATAACTATAATGGCAAGTACAATACTAAAAAAATAGTTTAACCCCAACAGTCTTAAAAAACTCCAGACAATAAACCCGTTCATAATATATAATGCGCCGTGGGCGAAATTGGGTACCCGGCTGGTACCGTATACCAGGGCAAATCCCAGGGCCATTAGCGCCAGGGTAATACTGTGGATAGAACCATAAATTAGTATTTCAACTAGTACATCCATGATGACCAAAAGGATGAGAGATGGGGCTAACAGGTCGTTTAGGACCTGTTAGCCGTCGGACTATTGCATCCAGGGCGGCAGCTTGATTTCACCCATTGCAATCGATTTGGGAAACACCACAACACGTTTTCCGGCCTGCCATTGAAAAATCGTACCTACCGCACCTGTTTTCGGATCCAGGCTCGGAATAACCTGATGGCTTTTGGGATC
>CAZSON010000111.1:0-7702 GCA_964608375.1 uncultured Desulfobacter sp.
CCAGATTAAATCCTACCTCGACGATTTTGGGGTGAAGATAAGAAAAACGTGGTAGACCATCACCTTTTGCCAGGGGATTTTGATAGATCTTTAAATGGGGAACACGGCCATCTCAGAGGCGCTCACCGGCATAGTATTGGTGTATAAATCGGACATGGCTTTCAAAGGCGATTGTCGGGAATTTACCATGCCCAAAATATGCCACATCAGATGCATCGTCACCGGCCTTCAAGATGCCCTTGTAATTTTTCACCAGATAGCCCACCATCATAACCGTATGATATTGGGGGCTGGAATTGGCTGTCACACCGAGAAGGCTGGCGCTTTCACCCAAAAGTCCCGTCTCTTCAAAAAGCTCTCTTAAGGCCGCCTGTTCAGGGGCCTCTCCCAACTCCATGAATCCACCGGGAAGGCACCAGAATCCCTTTTTGGGTGATACGCTTCGTTTGACAAGGAGCAGCCTATTGCGCTGATCAACAACAACCAGGCAGGAAGCCGGGATGGGATTTTCATAAAGGGGTTGATCGCAACGTTGACAAAAAAGCCGTCTTTTCCCCTCCCATTGCTTTCGGATCAATCGATTCCCACAAAAGTGGCAATGTGTTTTTTTCTGCATGATTAGTCTTCGAAATCTCCTGCCTGACTACGATCTTTCTTCATGAAAGCCGCCCGTTTTATTATATTATCAGGGGTCCATCGATCGGGGTCTTCGATTTTGATTCCTTTTGGTTTGGGATCCCAGGAACCGGCGGAAAGGATCTCTGCAACGGCAATCGGTGCGGTATCCTTTGCATTGAAGACATTTACAAGCATATCATACACAAAGTCTTCAACCCGATTGATCATCCTTTCCCTGATATCTTTGGGTTGACCGAGGAGCTTGTTTTCAAATGGTAAATTGAGTTTTTTGTAGTCTCCACCCTTCAAGCCCTTTACGCCGGCTTCGGCAACCATTTTGCCCCACATCTCTTCGGTGACGCCTTCATTTTTCAACTTGATAAAATTTCCATTATCGTCCTGTATTGCATTTCCATAATCATTTACTTCGAGGCCCCATGAAACCATCTGCAGGGCGGTGGCAACATTTGCCTTTGTGGTTTTGGTTTTGGAGGCAATTTTCTTTAGTCGGTCCGAACTGTTTCCGGATGTACCATGCTGAGCACCTGAGATCCGGTATGTAGATAAAGCCTCATGGATTTTTGTTGTTAAATCAATTTGTATCCCTTGAGCGTTCGCCTCAATCCCATGGGTGGTACCGTTATTGAGGGCGATCCAGTCCGGAAAGATATCGTTTGCATTTAAGCCTTGAATTAGGAATAGGGCTTCATCTACGGAAGAAAGACCTTCTTTTCCTTTGATTTCACCTACTTCTGTTTCAAGTCCTGCCCACTGCGGGACAAAGGGATTCAGTTCGAGATTCGCCAGGAGATTCTGATCATCCGGCAGATGGGAGGCATCGATGGCGATTGATGTCAGGCCTGCTTCAAACAAAGTGGGAATCTCGATCTTTGCACTTGCAACATCTGTCTGATTTTTGATTCCATAATGATCCGCATGGATGGCTACAGGAACTGTGATGCCGTACTCGTTGCAGTACGCATCGACCTGTGTGGCGAGATTCCAATAATTTACCGCACAGTAGGCATCGGCACCGCCTTCAGATTTGGCAATTTCAATGATGATGGCCGCATTCGCTTTTTGAGCAGCTTTCAGGGCACCTCTTATGATAAAGCTGTTGCGGCCGTTTGCAGCCATGGCAATGGCATGTTCTTTTTTAGTCATAGCGCGGTCTATAAATTTTCCACTGACAACAAGTCCTTTTGAATTGGGAAAACGTTTCACCACATTCGGCGGCCGGCCGATCTCTATCGCCTTTTCAAAATCTTTTGAAGCAACCGACATAGTCCATCCTCCTTTTTCAATCTGCAAATTCGTTTGTGCCCGATCGAACCGCATTCAAAATTTCAAGGATGTCATCCTTAAATGACAAAGGCGCACGCAATTCGCCCCACCCTTTTTGCATCTGGAACAATCCATCATATGCGGTATCATGGTAGGAGTGAAGCCGATGAGGGATTTTGTGCTCATTCAAAATAGAATCGATCAATTGCGCCTCAATCGTATTTTCCAAAACTCCGACTTTGATAAATTCCATGTGATCGATTTCATCCATTTGGACGGCCAACTTAGCCTTGACACTCATCTACAAATAGGTTACCAAAATCAATTTACCGAATTTTCCTGAACGTGTTCAGTTAGGTTGAACAATTCTGACATATTAGCACCACAAATCATGAATACCAAGGACTAAAATGACATTGGAACAAGCAAGCGAACTTTTAAAACAACGAAAAACCAAACTGGAAACCTTAAAAAGTAACAATATCCATCTGTTTCCAAACGATTTTACTGTTTCCCACACCGTTCAGGATATTAAAAATATCATCTCAGTTTCACCTGATCCGATCTCCAAAGATGATCAACAATTTACTGTATCCGGACGTATATTGGCAATCAACCGATTCGGTAAAACATCTTTTATTCGATTCAGAGATCGAACCGGTTTGCTGCAAGCCTATGTGAGAAAGGACCGAATCGGAGATGAGAATTTCGAACTCTTTAAACAGTTGGATGTTGGAGATTTTGTGGGATTGAAAGGGGGGGTATTTAAGACCCGGACCGGAGAGTGGACCCTTTTGGTAGATGAATTGAAACTGGTATGTAAAGCAACAAGGTCTCTACCCGAAAAATTTCACGGGCTCAAAGACCCTGAAAAACGATATCGCCAGCGGTATCTTGATCTCATGATGAATTCAGATGTACGTGATATATTTATGAAAAGAACAAAAATCATCCAAACGATCCGAACGTTTTTTCTCGACCGGGATTATTTGGAGGTGGAAACGCCGATGATGCAACCGGTTCCCGGGGGCGCAGAGGCGGCACCGTTTAGGACCCATCATAATGCGCTGGGGATTGATCTTTATTTACGTATTGCACCTGAACTCTATTTGAAGCGGCTCGTCATTGGCGGGTTCGAACGGGTTTTTGAGATTAACAGAAACTTCAGAAATGAAGGCATTTCCACGCAGCACAACCCGGAATTTACGATGCTGGAGTTCTATCAGGCCTATGCAACGTTTGAGGACCTGATGGAATTGACCGAAGAGATGCTCAGTCATGTTGCTCTGGAAGTTACCGGTTCTGCACTTATTCAATATCAGGGGAACACCATCGATATGTCGGGAAGGTGGAACCGAATGTCTTTAAAATTTGCCTTAACCAAGATAGGGCGCGTGCCTGAAAAACTTCTCTGCAATAGGGAAGAGCTTGCCGTATTTGCCGCCTCAAAAGGGATCGATGTTACCCAAACCGCCAATATGGGCAAGCTTCTTGCCAAATTGTTCGATGTCCTAGTTGAACCGAAGCTGATAGATCCTACATTTATCACCGAATACCCGGTGGAGATCTCCCCACTTTCAAGAAGAAACGAAAAAAACCCCTCTGTGACAGACCGTTTCGAGCTCTTTGTAGGTGGACGTGAAATTGCCAACGGATTCTCGGAATTAAACGACCCCGATGATCAAAAAGAGCGCTTTATGCGGCAGGCGGCTAATCGGGCCGCCGGCGATAATGAGGCGCATCATATGGATGAGGACTACATAGAAGCTCTAGAATACGGCATGCCGCCTACAGCTGGAGAAGGGATAGGGATTGACCGTTTGGCCATGCTTCTTACCGATTCGGCCTCTATCCGTGAAGTTATTTTATTTCCTCATATGAAACCCAAAGGATGGAAGGACTCGCGGTAACACCAAACCGGATGCCATGTCTTTTGAATATTTTATAGCGCGCCGATATCTCAGGGCCAAGCAGAAACAGGCGTTCATCTCTTTAATTACGATTTTATCGATTTCTGGCGTTACGGTGGGGGTGATGGCATTGATTGTCGTCATTGCGGTGATGTCCGGGTTTGAGTCTGATTTAAAATCACGTATTTTGGATGGACAAGCGCACGTGGTGTTGATGCGTTACGGTGGAACGTTATCAAATTTTCGGCGGGTGATAAAAAAGGTGGAAAAAACCCCGGGAGTTGAAGCCGCAACTCCCTTTATCTATACCCAGATTATGCTCCGTTCCTCATCCGGCATCTCCGGAGCTGTCTTGAGGGGAGTGGACCCTGAATCGGCGGGGCGGGTCATCAAAAGCCTCGAACGTATCTCCTTTCAGGATTATTCTAAGGGCTCCCGGAGACAAAAAAAAGAGATCGTCTTGCCCGGGATCATTTTAGGCAAAGAGCTTGCTAAAAATATTGGGGTAAAAAAGGGAGACATGGTTTTTGTCATATCCCCGAGGGGAACCCTTTCTCCCATCGGGCAGATCCCGGCGATGCGTCGTTTTAAGGTGACCGGGTTTTTTGAGTCCGGTATGTATGAATTTGATAGCTCTTTTGCGTATATCAACCTCGTGGATGCTCAAAAGATGCTCCACATGGGTGATGCGGTCACCGGCATTGAAGTGCGGGTCAAAGACATCTATAAGGCGAAAAATATTTCGGAAAGAATTGTCAAACAATTCGGCTTTCCTTTTTGGGCAAAAGATTGGATGCAGATGAATAAAAACCTGTTCTCGGCATTGAAACTGGAAAAGACAGTCATGTTCGTTATTCTAACACTTATCGTGCTTGTAGCGGCTTTTAATATTGCCAGTACCCTTATCATGATGGTGATGGGAAAGAAAAAAGATATCGCTATCTTAAAGGCTATGGGCGCTACGGATAAGAGCGTTCACAAGATCTTTGTTTTCAAGGGAATGGTGATCGGTACGATTGGGACAATTCTTGGAGTGTGTCTGGGATTCATTTTATGCACCCTGCTGAAACATTACAATATCATAGAACTCACCGGTGATATTTACTACTTTACGACAACACTGCCGGTTAAACTTGAGATGTTGGATGTATTTTTAATTGTGGCGGCTACAATGGTTGTCTGTTTTTTTGCCACCCTCTATCCGGCTCGCCAAGCGTCTAAACTCCACCCTGTTGAGGCGATCCGGTATGGTTAACCTAGAGTCCGTTGACAAACCGGTCACCCGGGCGAAACAAGATCACAATGAAACTCAATCAACCCAATTGATTGCCGTGAAAAACCTCCACAAAAGCTTTACCAATTACAGAGAGCGAATCGATATCCTTAAGGGTGCAAATTTAGATCTTTATGCAGGAGAAACCTTAGCTGTTGTCGGAGCCTCCGGTACCGGAAAATCGACATTGCTCCATATCCTCGGGACACTCGACCGACCCGACAGAGGAGAAATTTTATTTCAGGGAAAGAATGTTTTTCGTTTGGATGATGTAAGCCTGGCAAAATTCCGAAACGAATCAATTGGGTTTGTTTTTCAGTTTCATCACCTCCTCCCTGAATTTTCAGCGATTGAAAATACGATGATGCCGGCGCTCATCAAAGGATTGAGCAAAGAAAAATCCAAAGGGGACGCAGAGAAGCTCTTAGTGAGGGTAGGGCTTAAGGACCGGTTGATGCACAAGATTAGTGAAATTTCAGGAGGGGAACAGCAACGGGTGGCCCTGGCAAGGGCATTGATTCTAAAACCGCCTGTTCTTCTGGCCGATGAGCCGACCGGAAATCTTGATAAACGAAACAGCGAACAAATTCATCGCCTTATTTTCGAATTAAATCAAGAATTCCGCATGACATTGGTTGTTGTGACACACAATATGGAACTGGCGGCATGCACGTCGAAACGTGTCACTATTATAGACGGGCAACTGGTTGAAACTGATGCCGAGGCCTTCAATTAATAGAATGCCGATTATACCCAATAAAGAGATTTTTAGATTCAATATGTTAAGACGATTCATTCCATTTTTAATCATCTCTGTATTTTTATTTCCTTTTCCAGGGTCTGCCAAGAAGCCGATCCATGTTATTGTTTTGCATTTTACCATCCATTCTCCGGGGGAATATTCCTATCTGGAGACTGAAATTCCGGGTGAAATTAAAAAACAGTTGCAACAAGAAGGTACTGAGGTATCTGTTTTGAATATCGGGGATCAAGCTTTTTCAAAAGGAGAAATCGGCCGTTTTGAACAGATACGGAAATTCGGCATCGAAAAAGAGGCTGAGTTTGTGATTTGGGGGAGCCTGACACGAATAGGTCAAACATTCAGTTTGGATGCAAAACTGATCGAATCCCATTCCAACGAGCCGCCGAGCATATTTATCGTTGAGGGTGAAGGCATCGAAAATCTTTTAAGGACCGTGAGACAACTATCCCGGGATCTGAGCATAAAGCTCTTTAAGCGAGAGAAAATCGCCGACGTGGTAGTTTCCGGCAACAAACGGATAGAAGCGGTCGCCATAAAGAGAAATATTAAAACATCGCCAGGGGATCTTTATATAGCCAAAAACCTGTCCGAGGATCTAAAGCGGGTTTATTCCATGGGCTATTTTGAAGACGTCAAAATCGAAGCTGAAAACGCTCCGGGAGGGAAAATTATCACCTTCCGGGTTAAAGAGAAATCGACCGTCAGGAAGGTTCTTTTTAAAGGCAACCGGATTTTTGATGATGATGAACTCAAAGAGGGTTTGACCATCAGCACCGGTTCAATCCTGAACGTATTCAAGATTCGCAAGGATCTGGAGCGGATGAAAAACCTTTATAAGGATAAGAATTACCAAAATGTTAAAATTTCCTACGAAGTGCTTCCACTTAAGCGGAATCAGGCTGATCTGGAATTTACTATTTCAGAGGGGGGAAAGGTACGGATAAAGCGCATCGCATTTGAAGGAAACAGTGTATTTACCGATAAAAAACTGAAAAAAGTGATGAAGACCTCGGAAAAGGGTTACTTTTCCTGGTTGACATCGTCGGGTGAATTGAACCAGGAGGACCTCACCCAGGATATCGCCAAAATAGCGGCATTCTATCATAACGCCGGCTATATCAGGGCCAGGGTGGGCGAACCGGAGATAAAATATGAGGATGCCTGGATATATCTGAACATCAAAATCCATGAAGGACCCCGATTCAAGGTCGGGAAGGTTGATATAACCGGTGATCTGCTTCTGCCGGCCGAGCAATTGAGAACGCAGCTGATAATTAACCGGGAAAAGTTTTTTAATCGCGAAGTGGTTAGAAACGATATCACCGCGCTGACCGATCTTTATTCAGATAAGGGGTATGCCTATGCAGAAATATCTCCGATAATCGATCAGGATCTTAAAAGGTTAACGGTTGATATTACATATGAGATTAAGAAGGGGAAACGGGTTTATTTTGAAAACATTGTCATCGATGGAAACAGAAAAACCCGGGACAAAGTCATTCGCCGAGAACTCAATGTTTATGAACAGGAATATTTCAGCGGGAAGCGTTTAAAACGAAGTGTTCGAAATCTTTATCGGTTAGATTTTTTTGAAGATATTAAAGTGAATACCACAAAAGGAAGCGCGGATGATAAGATAAATTTAAAAATCGAGGTTGCGGAGAAACCGACCGGAACATTTAGTATCGGTGGTGGTTACAGCACGGTCAATCAACTCTTCGGCACCGCCTCCATTTCGCAGCGAAATCTTTTTGGACGCGGTCAAATTGTTAAGCTCAAAAGTGAGGTGGGGGCGAGGAGCACTAAATATAACTTCAGTTTTACAGAACCATGGCTGTTCGATATTCCTCTTTC
>CAZSON010000111.1:7802-8882 GCA_964608375.1 uncultured Desulfobacter sp.
TATTTTTAAAGACGGTCGGCTTTATCCATGGTGAAGCGGGTTATGTTACCCAGAATGGTGATGGAAAGCTTCCGGACTGGGAGCGGTTTTATCTGGGGGGTATCAATTCATTGCGTGGTTTTGATTGGCGCGAGGTGCATGCAGTGGACAAAAACGGTGACGATATCGGTGGAGATAAATATGTTCAGTTCAATATTGAGTACCTGATACCACTTTTTATGAAAGCGGGAATTTTCGGGGTCATATTCTACGATACCGGTAATGTATATGGCGATGACGAAAGCATTGATTTTGCAGATTTACGTCAAACAACAGGTTTTGGGTTCCGGTGGTTTTCTCCCATCGGTCCAATTCGTCTGGAGTACGGCTACATTCTAGATCCCAAAGAAGGTGAAAGCACAGGTGGGCGGTGGGAATTTGCCGTCGGAACGGCTTTTTAGACAGAGAGAAAAAGTCGATGGGCGGATGGAATTTATAGATCCATAGGTATAAAATAGGAATAAAATGTTCAGATAGAGGAGGAAAAATGCGACTTAAAAAAATATCCCTGCTTTTAACAGTTATGTTCTTTTTTTCAGTTCCCGGTTTTTCTTATGGAGCCGTGATTGCCAAAATAGGCGTGGTCGATTTTCAAAAAATTCTTTCAACATCAGATGCTGGAAAATCAGCACAGAGCAAGATCAATAAACGGGGAAAAATATTGGAGGCTGATTTAAAGAAAAAAGGCGATGAGATTGAAGAAATTAAAAAAAAGCTTGAGCGCGAAAGCCTGGTGATGAGCAAGGAGAGCCGAAGCGAAAGAGAGAGGGAAATCAGGATAAAAATCAATGACTTCAAGGCGTTAAAAAAAAAGTTTGCTAACGATTTCAGATTGCTGGAAAAAAAGCTCGTCAGCCTGATACAAAAAGATATTTTCAGAATTGTCGAGGAGATTGGAAAGAAAGAGGGGTATCTTCTGGTGATTGAAAAGCGGGAAGGAGGCGTTTTGTATTTTCCAAGCACCATCGATATTACCGACAACCTCATCTATCAATACAATGCCGAGTATGCACTCAAATCTGAGGCAAACAAAAAAAAGGA
>CAZSON010000112.1:0-8839 GCA_964608375.1 uncultured Desulfobacter sp.
CATCCAGATCAAAAAGAAACGATTGGGGGGGCACGGCCACAAGATAACAATTTTCTTGCCCCCCTAACAGTGCGGAAAACGTTCTTAGAAGTCGCTTGCAGAGAACGCCAAACCGATCCTTAAAAAAAAGAGCGCGTATGGTGCTCGCCGCTGCTTTTGGTTTGGGGGGATTTAAGTCTTATTCCCTTCATCAATCTTTTCGGGCTCTTCTTTTTCAGCATCATTTGTTGCTTTTTTGAAATTCTTTATCCCTCTGCCAATCCCTGATCCTATTTCTGGAAGTTTACCGGCTCCAAAAATAATCATAATAATAACAAGGATAATGATAAGTTCCGGCATTCCAATTCCAAACATAAAAAACCTCCTATATATCGGGATGAGGCTGTTTCAACTCATGCATCAATTGCGTGAATTCTTTCGATTTCAAATAACGATCAACGGCTCCCTGATAATCGATCCATTTTTTCCAGACCTGAAGCCAGATTTCGTTCCGCCAATAACAGTCAGGGTCTCCAAACCCTTTAAGCCGATCGATATAATCGATATATTCCTCTGAACAGCTCTCACAAAAACGGTAAGGTATCCTTAAGAAGTGCGGATTCTTTGCTATTTTGCCGCCATCCCTAAGTATCTGTGTACCGCATTTTTCACACTTAAACGCACAATGGATACATTGAAAGACTTTCTGAACCGCCATGCTTTTCTGCTTTTTTACCCGTGCGGCTCTCTGTGCTTTCGTAACCCGCTGTTTTTCGCCAAGTGCTATGACAACGCCCATAATAAACCCTATTGAACCATATTAAGTCAATAAAGTTTTTTCACTCTTTTCACCCATTGAAAAGAGTGATTTAAATATTTTTTAATATATCACCCTACCATTTCAATGTCAATCTTTTCGAGCCGAAAGATAAAAGTTCTTTTACCGGTGCCTTGTCAATTGCCACGGCACATGTTATCAAAAAGAGGATTTTAGATATATGAAAAAATAAGGAGGCTCAAATGACGATCGGCGGATTTGAACCAAACTGTCTCCCGGTTTTAACCGGTAGCCTTCCGATGAATGATCATAGGAAAGCCGCGAAAATGGTTAAAAAGTTTACACCTGAAATTCCCTCTTGGGTTCAGCTTCCGGTATATAAAAATGAAGGGATGATAGCGCAGTTTGTGCAAGGTTTACCGGGTCTTCGCTTTGAAAAAGAGACGCTTTTTGTCGACATGCAAGCGGACAGTTTTGAGCAGGAGATTCTTCAATTCTACGAAGAGTATATCGGCGTATCTGAAAGTGCAGTCGACCTCTGCGATACAAGATTTGTCCTGAAACACGATACCGCCCGCGGATTTTTTGAACTGATCGATTCGATGGACAGGTCGGCGCTCCGGCCGGTGGCGGTCAAGGGTCAGATAACCGGGCCCATTACCTTCGGTACAGGCATAAAAATGAAAAATGGAAAATCCATTTTTTATGATGAACAGTTGAGGGATGCCGCCATCAAACTTTTGGCTCTGAAAGCCAGATGGCAGGTGAAAAAACTTTTAAAATATAAGTGCCCGGTCATTATTTTTTTTGATGAACCGGGACTTGCAGGGTACGGATCGTCTGGGTTGATCAGCATATCCCGTGAAGAAATTCTTATCTGCCTTGATGAGATGATAGAGGCGGTTCATACCGAAGGCGGTCTTGCAGGCATTCATGTCTGTGCCAATACAGATTGGTCTTTGATCCTGGATTCCTCAGTCGATATAGTTAACTTTGACGCTTTCGCTAGTTTTGACCGATTTATCCTCTACCCGGACCAAATCAAAAGATTCATCGCCTCTGGAGGAATCCTGGCATGGGGAATCGTTCCGACTTTAAACGCCGAAGATATTGAAAAAGAAACCACCGATTCCCTTGTCGCCGGATTTGAACAAAAGGTCCAAAAAGTAGCAGATATCGGAATCGATCACCAAACTATTCTCAGGCAATCTCTGATAACCCCAAGCTGCGGCGCCGGCTCTTTGAGTCTTGACCTCACCGAAAAGGTGCTTACCTTGACCAGAAGTGTTTCGGACCGGTTGAGCAACAATTAACCCCAAATATGAAAATGGAAAATGAGGTTTTAAATGGATCACGCGAATGAAAACAGATTTTCAGGTGCAACACGGTATGTTTTGGATGATGAATTGGCCAGCATAGTGAATATCTCCATGGCGCTCGAAATGCCACTGCTGCTGAAAGGGGAACCGGGCACCGGCAAAACTATGCTGGCTCATGCCATCGCGGAAACCTTAAACATGCCTCTGATCGTTCTGAATGTCAAATCGAATATGAAACTCGTCGATGCTCTCTATCAGTACGATACACTCACCCGGCTTAATGACAGCCGGTTTGGTGACTCAAGCAGGGATGTGAGTAATATCGAAGATTATATCAAGATGGGTAAGATAGGCCAGGCGTTCACATCCGGGGTAAAGACCATTCTGTTAATCGACGAAATTGATAAAGCTGACACCGATTTTCAAGATGACATGCTTGATGTGCTCGACCAAATGGAATTTGACATAATTGAAATTGATAAGACCATGAAGACCATCCATCGGCCGGTCATCATCATCACATCCAATGCAAAAAAGGACTTGTCAGATCCTTTTCTGGGAAGATGTAACTTTCATCACATTGCCTTTCCTGATCCGAAAATGATGCGGAAAATCGTGAAGGTTCACTTTCCTGATATTGGCTCTGACCTTATCGAAAATTCCGTATCTAACTTTTATAGGCTGCGCGAAATTGAAAATATTGAAAAAAAACCCGCCACACGGGAGCTTATCAATTGGATCCGGGCTTTAAATGCAGACCCCGATTTTCAACCGAACAGATTGACCACAGAGGAGATACCGTTTTTGGGTGTTCTTTTTAAAAAGAGTCAGGATTATGAAAGAGCCATGAATGAAGCGAATCGACGCAAAAGTTATTAGGCTTTTCAACAGATGTTTATCGATTTTTTTTACAAATTAAAGGACGCCGGGATTCCGGTGACCCCCACCTCTTTTCTGACTCTTCAGAAAGCGCTGAGCAAGGGCCTAATCAGCTCGCTGGAGGATTTCTATACCTCTTCCAGAGCTATTTTGGTTAAAAGTGAGAGATACTTTGATCTGTATGACCAGGTATTTGCCCACCACTTTCAAGGAGCCGAGATGCCGGATGTGGATCGGTTTGAAATCTCCGAAATGGCAAAATTTCTTTTGGAGGAGTGGTTGAAAAATCCTGAGACCATTGCCATGGCTTTTGGGGTCGATGAATCAGAGCTCAATAAACTGAGCCCCGGGGAGCTGATAGATTACTTCAAAAAGCGTCTTGAAGAACAAAAAAAACGACACACCGGCGGAAGAAAATGGATCGGAACCGAGGGAACTTCGCCGGTGGGCCATTCCGGGTATCACCCAGGGGGCATGCGGGTCGGTGGTATCTCTCGAAACAAATCCGCGGTTAAAGTCGCCATGGACAGAAGATACAAAGATTATTCCCTTGCCGGGCCCCTGACATCGGCCATGATGGGAGAGGCTTTAAAAAGACTTCGGAACATGATACCGGTCGGACCGAAAGATCAGGTCAATATTGACGACACCATCTACCAAACCATGAAAAATGGGGGTGAAATTGAAATTGTCTTTGACAGGCGATTGAAAGATAGACTCAAAGTTGTTTTGGCCGTCGATAACGGGGGTTGGTCGATGGATCCCTACATATCGGTTGTGCAGACCCTTTTTGATTATGCAAAGGACCAATTCAAAGACCTTAAGACCTATTTTTTCCACAATACTATATATGATAACATCTGGGCAGATTCGGCCAGATATAAAAAACCGCAGCCTGTGGACGATTTGGTCCGGTTCGATCCTGAAACCCGCTTGATATTAGTGGGAGATGCCAGCATGGCCCCGTATGAACTGATGGCCAACGACGGATCGATTCATATAGAAGAACGAAGCAGAAAACCGAGCATTGAACGACTCAAAGCGCTCATTAAAACCTTTCCCCATTCCGTCTGGTTGAACCCCATTTCCTCAAAAATGTGGGGTTACACCCACACGATATCGGTCATTTCACAGATTATTCCGATGTATGAGCTCTCACTTGACGGACTTGAAAAAGCGATACCTTTTCTCATGTCAAAATAGAGGATTTTCCCCTAACTTTAAAAATTGACATTTCGATATTTATTTATTATAATATTCGATTTTGAATTATCAAATCGGTATTAAAATCTTAATTTTTATTGAGGAGACCTGTGATGTTTAAAATCATAAAACGGGAAGAGATGACCGGGGGCACGGTCATTTTAAATGAGATCGAGGCGCCATTAATCGCCCGAAAGGCAAAACCGGGTCAGTTTGTTATTTTAAAAGCAAATGAAGATGGTGAAAGAGTCCCTCTGACCATGGCCGATTCCGATCCTGAAAAAGGAACCATTACGATCATCTACATGGTTGTCGGAAAATCAACGGCTCTATTCAAAACCCTGGCGGTCGGTGATGGATATCAAGATATCATCGGTCCCCTCGGCAAACCGACCCATCTCGAAAAGGTCGGAACAGTCGTTTGTGTGGGTGGCGGAACCGGAATCGCCGTGTTGCATCCGATTACCCACGCGCTGAAGGAAATCGGAAACCATGTGATCAGTATCATCGGCGCCCGAACCAAGGATTTGCTTATCCTGGAGAGCCAGATGCGAAAAGCCTCCCATGATCTCAGGATCAGTACAGATGACGGATCATACGGACACCATGGTTTTGTAACCGAGGTTTTAAAGGAAATACTCGAAAATGAGGATGTTAATCAGGTGGTCGCCATCGGCCCGGTGCCGATGATGAAATTTGTATCAAAAATTACAGCGGAATACCACATACCCACACTTGTCAGCCTCAATCCGATCATGGTGGACGGCACCGGCATGTGCGGGGGGTGCCGTGTATCGATAGACGGTAAGACAAAATTTGCGTGCGTGGATGGCCCGGAATTCGATGGGCACAAAGTCGATTACGATGAACTGATGCGGCGCCTTCAGGCTTATTGTGATGAGGAGACTGAGTGCTACGAGGATTACTGCACTATTAGAGATGCCGGGTAAAAAATAATACTTGAAGTGAAATCGTATTTGGAGGAACCGATGGCAGAAACAACAGCTAAGAAAAAATCAATACCCCGACACCCGATGCCGGAGCAAAAACCTGAAATCAGGAAACGCAATTTTGATGAAGTGCCTTTGGGCTACACCATCGAGTTGGCCCAGGAAGAGGCCTCGAGGTGTCTGCAGTGCAAAAAGCCGGGCTGTGTGCAGGGGTGCCCCGTTGGGGTCGATATACCGGGGTTTATTAATTTTATCAATAAGGGAGATATGACCGGATCCATACGGAATCTCTGGGGCAAAAACTCGCTTCCTGCAGTCTGCGGCCGGGTGTGTCCACAAGAAATACAATGTGAACAAAGGTGTATCCTCGCTAAAAAAGGAGATCCCGTGGCCATCGGCCACCTCGAACGATTTTCAGCCGATTATGAACGGGCATCTGGAACCGGAGAATTACCCCCAAAAGAGCCGGCCACCGGTAAAAAAGTGGCTGTCATAGGGTCCGGTCCTTCCGGCCTGACCGTTGCAGGCGACCTGGTAGCGAAAGGCCACCGGGTTACGGTTCTTGAAGCATTTCATAAACCGGGCGGCGTTTTGGTATACGGAATCCCTGAATTCAGACTCCCCAAGGCGATTGTTGCCCAGGAAGTTCATTTTTTGGAGAGGTTGGGCGTCGAGGTAAAATGTAACATGGTCGCAGGAAATACCGTCAGCATCGACGAGATCTTTGAATCGGGGTTTGATGCAGTCTATATCGGCGTAGGCGCCGGTTTACCACGTTTCATGAACATTCCGGGCGAAAATCTGGTGGGAATCCTTTCGGCCAATGAATATCTGACCCGTACCAATCTCATGAAAGCCTATAAATTTCCGGAGGTGGACACCCCGATTCCTCACGGAAAAAATGTAGTGGTCCTTGGGGCTGGAAATGTGGCAATGGACTCCGCCCGGACCGCCCTTCGTCTTGGTGCAGATAAGGTTCGCATTGTCTACCGCCGCTCAAGAAAGGAGATGCCTGCGCGGATTGCTGAAATTCATCATGCTGAGCAAGAAGGGATCGATTTTTTTCTTCTGACCAATCCGGTAAAATACCTGGGCGATGAAAAGGGACGGCTTACCGGCATGCAGTGTTTGAAGATGGAGTTGGGTGAACCGGATGAATCCGGCCGGCAAAGGCCTATACCTATCCCGGGGTCGGAATTTGAGCTGCAGTGCGACCTCTGTGTGGTCGCCGTCGGTTCAGGCGCAAATCCTTTGCTGACCAACGCCACAAAAGACATGAAACTGAACCAACGGGGTTATATCGTTGCAGATCCAGAAACCGGAAAGACCACCAAAACAGGGGTTTGGGCAGGCGGTGATATTGTCACCGGAGCCGCCACCGTAATTTTAGCTATGGGAGCGGGAAGAAAAGCCGCAGATTCAATTCACAACTATCTGACATGGGGGTGGTAAACCGCCATTATGAACGAAATAGCATTTGCCCAAATTGACCATGTGGGTCTATCAATCCATTTTATACCGGAAAATTAGGATTTTTCTGCGAACAGAACGCCTTCGATAAAGGGATCAAGCTCCCCATCCAAAACCTGGGTGACATTTCC
This sequence comes from uncultured Desulfobacter sp., assembly GCA_964608375.1. Lineage (GTDB taxonomy): Bacteria > Desulfobacterota > Desulfobacteria > Desulfobacterales > UBA2156 > UBA2156. Next base: position 6,710 of record CAZSON010000112.1, read on the forward strand.
AACTCCAAGGTTAGTCCGATGATCCTTTACCAGTTGATAGGGATGAAGAACATAAGATCGGATCTGATTTCCCCAGGCAATATCATCCTTGCTTTCATGCATTTTCTGCTTTTTATCGTCCTGCTTCTGTTTTTCATGTTGATATAGGCGGGCCTTTAGCACTTTCATGGCCATCTCTTTGTTCCTGAACTGGGACTTTTCCTGTTGGCACTGCACGACAATCGAAGTGGGAAGGTGGGTGATCCGCACCGCACTACTGGTCTTGTTCACATGCTGTCCGCCGGCGCCGCTGGCCCTGTAAACATCAATCCGCAAATCCTTATCCTCAATATCAATCACGATTTCCCTGTTTAACTCCGGGTAGACAAAGACAGAAGCAAAGGAAGTATGCCGTTTACCGCTGGCGTTGAACGGAGAAATTCGGACCAGCCGATGCACCCCTGTTTCGGTCTTCAAATATCCATAGGCATAATCTCCATTTGCGGTAAAAGTCACACTCTTTATCCCCGCTTCATCACCCGGCTGAAAATCAATCAGATCGACTTTGAAACTCTTTCGATCAACCCATCTGGAATACATTCTAAATAGCATCTCTGCCCAATCCTGGGCTTCGGTTCCCCCTGCTCCGGCGTTAATCGAAACTATGGCGTTGTTGCGATCATCTTCACCGTCCAGCATTAGGTCAAGGGAAAACGTATTCGATCTTTTCTCAATCGAGCAAATCTTTTCGGAAACTTCTTCGAGGGTTTCCGTGTCTGATTCTTCTATGGCAAGATCAAGGAGAATTTCACCCTCTTCGAGATCATTGAGAAGGGCTTGAAACCGATCCATTTTACCGGTTATCAACGCCCGTTCTTTTAAAACGGGTTTTGTCTCTTCAGGGTTGTTCCAGAAATCTTTTTTCGATATCAGGGCTTCAATCTCATTTAACCGTTTTGTTTTTTCGGGGAGGTCAAAGATAATCCTTGAGCTGTTCTAATTTCACCCTAAGATCTTTGATGGTTTGTTTCAGTTCAATAGACATTTTTTCCTCCTTATCTTCTAATTCTGTATATTATTACAAGCAACATGCCGGAAAGACAGAGCCATGCAAACGCATCTCCGATCCGGGTATAAATTGTTTCTGTATCGATCAGGGGAATCGAACGGGTCATAACCGCATCCTTAAAAAGTGGGGTGGATGAAACGATGCGACCTGCCGGATCAATAAAACCACTGATGCCTGTGTTTGCTGACCGAACCAGGGCTCTTCGATTCTCAACCGCCCGAAAAACCGCCATGGAAAAATGCTGATAAGGGGCGCTGGTTTTTCCATACCAAGCGTCATTGGTGATGTTAATCAGCAGTGACGCCTTATTTTTTACCATCTCCCTTGCCAGGTTCGGAAAAATGATCTCATAGCATATCAACATGCCCAACCGGTATTCACCCCGATCGATGGCAACTCCCGATTTGCCCGGCCAGAAATCCCCAACCTGTTCAATCATTTTTCCCAAAAAGGGGAACCATTTCTTGAAAGGAATGTATTCACCAAACGGAACGAGGTGCGCCTTATCATACCGGCCTAACACCTCTGCGTCCGAATTCACCAGGTAGGCACTGTTGTAATATTTCACAATATTTTGGCCAGCTTGAAAAGAAGGACTCCCGAACAAAAAACTCGTGCCGGTCTCTCTAATTCCTTTTTGGAGCCTTTTGGTAAGGGCAATATCGTATAAAAAATAAAATGGCGCCGCAGTCTCCGGCCAGACAATCAGGTCCGGATTTTCCTTTTTCGCTTGGAGAGACAAACCGATATACTTATCGGTAGTTGCGACCTGAAATCGGGGATCCCATTTGACCTCCTGATCAATATTGCCCTGAATAATGGCGATCCGTGAAGATGCTGAAATCGGAGTCAGCCGGTCGATCCAGTTGATTCGCCATGTGCCATAAAACCAAACAGTGATAAAAACGATTCCAAAAACAGATGCCGCGCTGACGGCCAGATTTTTATTAACTTTTGTACCCTGCCATTTTCTTTTCCGGACAAAAAGAAATACCATCAAAATTGTCGCATTGCAAAAAACCACTACAAAAGAGAGGCCATATACACCTAATATATCTGAAATCTGTATTAAATGCAATATC
>CAZSON010000113.1:0-8810 GCA_964608375.1 uncultured Desulfobacter sp.
TGAAAAACCCGGATATGTACAATCGTCCCCCGGTAGGCGTCATAATGGGAATCAAAAATCAACGCTTTAAGAGGCGCCCCGGGGTCCCCCGATGGCGGCGGGAGATGTTTCACGATCTCCTCAAGTACAATTTCAATCCCTGTACCCTCTTTAGCAGAAACAAGAATCGCAGCTTCGGGGTCCAAGCCAAGGTCTTCATCGATCTGACTTTTTACCCTTTCAACATCCGCGGAAGGCAAATCTATCTTATTGATAACCGGGATGATTACAAGATCGTGCTCCATAGCCAGGTAAAGATTGGCCAGTGTTTGCGCCTCTACGCCCTGACTGGCATCTACAATGAGGAGTGCCCCTTCACAGGAAGCAAGCGCCCGCGAAACTTCATAGGTAAAATCGACATGGCCGGGCGTATCGATCAAATTTAGAAAATAGATGCTTCCATCTTCTGCCGTATACGGAAGGCAAACGGTTTGGCTTTTGATGGTAATACCCCGCTCTCTTTCGATATCCATTGAGTCAAGGATCTGATTTTGAAAATCACGGTCTGCTACGATATCCGTTGCCTGAATTAGACGATCAGAAAGGGTGGATTTGCCATGATCAATATGGGCGATGATACTAAAATTTCGGATGTTATTCACAGTTCAATAATCTCGTAATCCGCCGGTTGCAGATATTTAAATCTCTTACTCAAGTTTCGTACCCCCTATGGGGCACAGTGCCGCATCTGGTGTGGATTAAATAAAATTTTTTGGAAAAACTATGAAGCAGCCGTTGTGAACCGGTATCCATAAAGTAATCACAGTGCACAGGCACTCGATGGTCTGGTCTCTTTTATAATATCAGTTGATTCTGGGATGCCAACTCTTAAAAGGCTTTGTGCCGTTGCCAAAGCAATCATCATCAATTTTTTCCATAAAAATTTCTTTTTACCCTATGCCTGATGCGACTTTCCTTAAAATATCAGGTACGAAACTTGAGTCTCTTAATTTTAACACCTCGATATTTTGAAAAAAGCCGGTTGACACGGGATTCCATATTGGCTAAAAATAGTTTTTTAACAAGTTGCATCTGTATTTGTCAATATCAGTACCATACCAGGCCATGTTCAAAGGCGTTTATCTATAAATTCTAAGTCAAATCGGTGAAAATGATCGAGCAAATTCTAATTGTCGATGACGATTCAGCCATCCGCGACTCATTGAATGAATTCATGGAGATTGTTGGGTATCGATGTTCCACGGCTGCATCGGCCGAGGACGCCCTCGAATTGCTAAAAAAAAACAGCTACAGTGTTGTAATCACAGATATCATTCTACCGGGAATCGATGGTTTTGAATTTACCGAAAACATAAAACAAAAATATGACATTGATGTGATTATCATAACCGGTTACAGCGCAAAGTATTCCTACGAAGAAGCTATCGGCAAAGGGGCCAGTGATTTTGTGTTTAAACCGTTTCGCTCCGAAGAGCTGCTTTTAAGGCTCAAGCGGGTATTGAAAGAGCGTGAGCTCACCGAGGAGCAAAACCGGATAATGGAAAAACTCAAAAACCTCGCCATCACCGATGGGCTTACGAAACTTTATAATTCCAGACACTTTTATAATCAACTGCTGCTGGAGGTAGACAGAACCAATCGGTATACCCGCCCTCTATCGCTGCTGCTGCTCGATATTGATCACTTCAAAGCATACAATGACACCTTCGGGCACCTCGAGGGCGACGTTGTATTGTTTAGACTCGGACAAATCATCAAATCATGCCTCAGAACGATGGACTCGGCCTACCGGTACGGAGGAGAGGAATTTACCGTTATCCTGCCTGAAACCGGCGGTGACAAAGCAAGTACTGTTGCACAAAGAATAAGAACGGCTGTCGAAAATGAAAAATTTATATCGACCCAGGGAAAGAGAAGTTCCATCACCATCAGTATCGGAGTAGCTGAATATCACGCCAAGGAATCACCGAAGACATTTATCATGCGATCAGACAAAGCCATGTATGAAGCCAAAACCCTGGGGCGGAACCGGGTGTTTTTCATCGCAGCCAATCCATCTTCTCAATCATGACCTACGTATAACGCTCCAGGATGAAACGTGCCGGATCATCATTTGGAATTATGAAATCTTACGTCTTTATAAGAACCTTAAGATACAGATCTCCCCGCCTGTGATTTTCCATCTGTTTGCCCTGCCCCTTTAATCTCAATTTGCTTCCATCTAAGGTTCCGGGCGGGACCGCAACCCTGAATAAGCGGTTGTGGAAGCCCCAGGGGATGTTTACAAGTTTGAGTGTTCCGGCAGAAGCTTCATGGGGAGTGATGCTGATAATTCCGTAAAGATGGGGATCTTTCCCCGGTCCGACCGGCCTTATCACCTGCAAGCGATGGGTCTTTTTTCTTTCGGTAACGTGCTGAACCTTATCGGTGAAACCGGTTTCAGGTAAAAGCTGAAACAATTTTAGAAATAAAATGCCAAAAACAAACCCGCCGATATGAGCCCACCAGGCAATGCCACTTACCGCTCCATCGCTTCCGGCGGCATTGACAAATTGAAGGACAAACCAGAACCCTAGGAAAAGAAATGCCGGCAGTTCAATAAAATAGGGGATAAAAAAGAGAGGGATCAGGGTTAAAATCTTTGCCCGGGGATGAAGAATGAAATACGCGCCCATCACGCCTGCAATAGCACCGCTAGCGCCTATCGTCGGTAAATTGGATTGAAGATTAAATATCAGATGGACAAAACCGGATGTTAATCCGCACAGAAGATAAAACAAGAGGTAGCGCGCATGCCCCAGGCGATCTTCCACGTTGTCCCCGAAAATGTAAAGCGACCACATGTTACCCAAAAGATGCCAGAAGCCGCCGTGAAGAAACATGAAGGAAATGAACGGAATTACCTGTTCTCCAATCGAAAAATAAGATCTCAACTGGGGCACGGAATAGCGGGCGGGAACGAGACCGTAGATATAAATAAACTCTGATAGACCGCCCCCCTGCATCAACTCGGCCAGATAGAGAATTACATTGATACCGATAATAGCGTTGTTGATGACCGGATAGTTTTTTGAGGAGACTGTGTCACGAATCGGTATCATGATAGGGAGTCAGCCGCTGCTGTAAATAGCATCGACGGTACGTTATGCTTGCGCTTCCTTTATTCTGCTCAGGTTCGTCCGGAGCTTCTGTTCCTTCTCTACAAGGATGTTGTGTTTTTCTCTTACCCGGTCAACCACGTGGGAAGGCGCTTTTTGCAGAAAATCCTCATTGTTCAGTTTAGTTGAAAGTCCGATAAGCTCATCGGTTAGCTTCCCGATCTCTTTTTCAAATCGTTCGGCTTCTTTGGCAAAATCGATGACCCCCTCCAGCGAAGCAAAGATGGTGGCGCCATCGACAATAGCGGTTGCAGCGCCTTTTGGTCTTTTCACCTGCTGTTTAACGGAAAATGAGTTTAGTTTGGCCAGATTGAGAATAATATCGGTATGTTGTTGAAGTATTTTTTCTTTTGCCTCGTCCTTTGTTTGAACGCTAACATCAAAAAATAGCGTCGGCGCAAGACCGATCTCACCCCGGATATTCCTTATCCCGGATATAATCTCTGTTATCACCTTCATTTCTGATTCAGCCCGATCATCGGAAAATCTAGATACATCCCCGGCTCCGTCCCCCGGAAATACGGCTTTCATCACCGATCCTTTAACCCCGGGCATCTGATGCCATATCTCTTCTGTTATGAAAGGAATAAACGGATGTAGCATAATCAGAGTTTCCCGTAGCACATACCACAGGACATTTACGGTTGACCTCTTTATATTCGAGTCGATATTCCGATACAAAGTGGGTTTGATCATTTCCAAATACCAGTCGCAGAATTCGTGCCATACAAATTGATAAAGCGTTCCGGCGGCGTCATTGAAGCGATAGGCGTCGAGGGCCTCTGCAATCGAATTTGCAGTACGGTTCATGCTCGATAAAATCCATTTATCGGGCAATGAAAGAGAGTCCAGATCCGGTGGTTCAACGTCTTCGTCGATATGCATCAGAGAAAAGCGGGCGGCATTCCAAAGCTTGTTCACAAAATGACGATACCCTTCTACCCGTTTTTCAGACATCTTGATATCCCGCCCCTGGGCTGCAAAAGCGGCCAGAGTGAAGCGAAATGCATCTGTTCCATATTTTTCGATGACAGTGATCGGGTCGATAACATTCCCGGTGGACTTGCTCATTTTTTTGCCGTCCTCATCCCGGACCAGTGCGTGTACATAAACATCTTTAAATGGAACCTCTTTCATAAAATGCAGCCCCATCATCATCATGCGTGCCACCCAGAAAAATAGGATGTCAAAACCGGTCACAAGGACAGATGTGGGATAAAACAGCTTCAAAAGCGGGGTCTCCTCCGGCCATCCCATGGTGGAGAACGGCCACAGCGAAGAGCTGAACCAGGTGTCCAGAACATCGGTTTCCTGCACAAGATCATCCCCGCCACATGCGGAGCATGTCTTGGGTCTTTCCATGGCAACGGTCATCTCTTCACACTGTTGGCAGGTCCATGCGGGAATTTGATGCCCCCACCATATCTGGCGGGAAATGCACCAGTCTTTGATGTTGTTCATCCACTCAAAATATGTTTTTGCCCACATATCGGGGACAATCCGCGTATCACCTTCTCTGACCGCGGCTATGGCCTTTTCTGCCAACGGCTTAGTTTTGATAAACCATTGTTTTGACAGATTCGGTTCAATCAACGTTTTGCATCTGTAACAGTGACCTATGCTATGCTTGTAAGGTTCTATTTTTTCCAGAACCCCTTCTTTTTTTAACGCTTCGATCACCGCCTCCCTGCAGCTAAAGCGATCAAGACCAACATACCGACCGGCTTCAGATGTCATCTTTCCGTCATCCCCGATCACTTTTATGCACTGCAATTGGTGGCGAGCACCGATTTCAAAATCATTCGTATCGTGGGCAGGCGTCACTTTCAGGGCACCGGTTCCAAATAGCTTATCGACATACCTGTCTTTGACAATCGGAATCTCCCTGTTCGTCAGGGGTAAAATCAGCATCTTAGATCCAATATCAAAATAGCGATCATCGTCCGGATGGACAGCCACTGCCGTATCCCCTAGCATGGTCTCAGGTCGGGTTGTTGCAACAACAACACCCGCTGATCCATCGGCAAAAGGGTATCGGATATGGTAGAGATGACCATCGTGGATTTCATGTTCGACCTCCAGATCCGCAAGCGCCGTGTGGCAACGATGACACCAATTGATGATGTAGTCGCCGCGATAGATAAGGTTTTCATTGTAAAGTTGAACAAAAACCTTGCGTACAGCGGTGGAGAGCCCTTCATCCATGGTAAAACGTTCGCGTTTCCAGTCACAGGACGCGCCGAGGCGCTTGAGTTGATGAATGATAGCATTCCCATATTCCTTCCGCCATTTCCATACCGCTTCGATAAATTTTTCTCTCCCCAGCTGGTGGCGATCCAACCCCTCGCCGGCTAATTTTTTTTCCACAACATTCTGGGTTGCAATACCTGCGTGATCGGTCCCGGGCATCCAAAGAACATTATCGCCTCTGAGCCTGCGGTACCTGCAAAGAATATCCTGCAGTGTATTGTTGAGTGCATGACCCATATGAAGAACACCTGTAACATTGGGGGGAGGGATAACAATCGAATAATTCCTGCCGGCGCCTTCTTCACTGGCTTCAAAAAGCCGGTTTTCCTCCCAGAACCGATACCACCGTTTTTCAACATCATGTGGCTCATATTGTTTGTCAAGCAGACCGGATTTCATTTCCACATACTCCTTCGTAAATCTAAAACATTCATCATTTAGCGTTCTCTCAAATTGAAAAGGGGATTATAAAAAATAATCCCCAACCATCTGGCGGCTCTTTTCTTAAACCTTTCAGGACATATTCGTCGATCATACGTCCTGGATTTTTTCTTCCCCACTTGAATCTTCTAAAAGCATATGTTTGAGCTTTTTAATCTCCTTTGCAACCGCTTTTTCAATCGCTTCGGTGACCATTTGCTCGGCTTTTTCAGAAAACGTCCTTTGTATCACCCGCTCGAGCGCTCTCTCCAGTTTTTCATCGGATATATTGATTTCAACAGGTTCGGCTGCACCTGCAGATGTTTCATCTTTTTGTGTTGAAACAGTCGCAATATCAGACAGTTCGACTACCTCCTCATCTTCATCTTCTACCACCTCATCGATGAGTTGAATGATCTCTTCATCTACACTGGATCCATCGTTTTCAGGAATTTGAGGATCTCCTTCTTTATCTATCATATCCACTCCGTTTTTAAATAATATATGACAGTTATCAAAATGGGATTCACATGTCAAGCGATTTGCTTTTTAAATGCCGATTATAAAAAAGGATTTACAGAAAACCAAAACTATTTATATAAACCAGACTATGCGACGCTTTTTTATCCACCCGAAGGAAATTTCAGCCCCAACGCCTACTCTAACCGATGACGAAGCCGCTCATATAAAAAATGTACTGCGCCTGAAGCCGGGCGATAACATCAGGTTGTTTGATGGGAGCGGCCTTGAATATAACGCTGAAATAATGACGCTGTCGGACAACAACGTTGAAGTGTCAATCCTTGACCGCATCGCTTCAATCGATGATCCGCCGGTTGAAATCACCTTTGCCCAGGCTTTTTTAAAGGCAAGGAAAATGGACGTTTTGGTCAGGCAGCTCACCGAACTCGGCATCTCAAAATGGATACCTTTTATTGCAACACGATCGGTTCCAAAACCGGACCCCAAACATCTTTTCAAAAGGACTGAAAGATGGAAAAAAATTGTTCTGGCGGCTTTGAAACAATCCAACCGTGGTCGGTTTGCTGAAATCGGTGAATCCGCATCCTTTAAAGATATTTTGGGACTGGCCCCGGATCATGATCTGAAAATTGTTTTTTGGGAGAAAGAATCAAAGCCCCTTCATCGCTCCCTTTCATCAAGCAGCGGCCCCTGTCACAAGATTCTGGCCATGATGGGGCCGGAGGGCGGTTTTACCGCGGATGAAATTAAAGATGCCAAAGCGGCCGGCTTTGTGACCGCTGCTCTCGGCCCGCGCACACTGAGAGCAGAAACCGCTTCCATCGTTGCCTGTGCGCTGCTGCAATATCTTTTTGGAGACATGGGTAAAAATTTGTTGACAAAAAATCATCTCTTCAATAAATGACAGTTTCGTAAAATGTCATTTGCGAACGACCTTGTGCATGTTGGGGTAATGGTCAAGGAGAAAACAAAATTGGACTTTTTACGAATGCATAAAATTTAAAATTTGCCGAGGTAGCTCAGTCGGTAGAGCAGCGGACTGAAAATCCGCGTGTCGGCAGTTCGATTCTGTCCCTCGGCACCAATAATCTAAAGGAGTTATCGTTCATTCGATAACTCCTTTTTATATAGAAACATTGCCTATTTTATCTCGAAATGTACTCTTCGGTTTTTAGCCCAGACAGCTTCACTGTGGCCCGTTTCGACCGGAAATTCCTCCCCAAAACTGAGGGTTTGCAATCTCGCTCCAACAATACCTGAGTTCATTAAAAACTCCTTGGCCCCCTGAGCGCGCCGGTCTCCCAGGGCCAGATTGTACTCCACCGTACCACGTTCATCGGTATGGCCCTGAATAATGACTTTCGCCGTGGGATTGTCGTGAAGCCATTTCATCTTTTCCTTTAAGATTCGTCGTGCCTCGACCGTTAGAAATGAACTGTCGTACGCAAAATATATATCTTCATTGATGAACTTCGAACGGGAATCGATGCCTTGACTCTGTGAGTCCCGTATATGTTCTTCCTCCAATTGCCTCTGGCGAGCCTTTTCAGCAGCCAGGCGAGCAGCCTGCTCATCGGAATTGGATGATTCCGAATCTCTTAACCCTAAAACTTCTTCACAGCTCAGGGTGATGTTCACATGACCGGGATATTGGTTGCTCCTGAACACCTTACGAACTTCATCGCACCCGCTCTTTGTAACAAACAGCCAGTGGGCCTTGCCATCCGCCTCAACCGTCACCCGGACGGGCGTATCACTTTGCGACTTGCCGTCAAAAACGACCTTTGCCCCTGTTGGATCGCTGTTGATTTTAATGGTATGTAATTTCGTAGTGCTGCAGCCGGTGAATGCCACAAAGAAAAAGACTATAAGAAAGATCATCCAAATCATCGTATATCTTCGCGTCATTACCATCCTCCTGTTATGTTGGAGCCATTCGATTGTGTTCAGTTCAGTTATAAGGAAAGAAATAGCCGGTTTCGGGCAAAGAGGGGCAGAAGACCTTTTCCCATGGCTAATAACTGTCCGCCATTGTTTGAATCACATCTCCCGTGACCCTGTAGCCTTTCTTACCGTCCTCTTCGATTCTATAAATGATACAGTTGATCATAAAATCCCCGGCAGCCTTGTTTACTGCATTTTCAACGGCCGCACTGATGCCGCTGCCGCCTTGTCGGTCAAATTCTGCGGGCTCCACCAGGTAGGTTCCTTCAACGCCCCGGGCTTTAATTTTTCTGGACGCGTCGGTTACCTTGCTTAACTCGATGTTGCGCGTTGAAACCACAGTAAACGAACCGATACGAACCATCTTATTCGATCCGCCGCAACCGGCAATAAGCAAACCGGCCATCGCGGCTAACAGTAAAACAACGTTCCGTCTTTTCATCTTGAACTCCTTAAAGGTCTAAAATATAACTTCAATGCCACGTGTCTTTATCACATCTATTGGCGATCTGCTGATCAGCAGGAAGACAGGCTAACAGTCAATCAGGAATAGAT
>CAZSON010000114.1:0-2003 GCA_964608375.1 uncultured Desulfobacter sp.
TTGTGGGATGAAGGGATGGCGGAATCTGCCTACCGGTTTTTAGCAAATAACCCTGATCGGAAATTGGTAGTATTGGCGGGCAACGGTCATGTCAGGCATAAATATGGCATTCCGGAACGTCTGTATCGCCGCAACCAGGAACCTTTTACAGTTATTGTTCAGGATGATGACATTAAAGAGGGTATTGCTGATTATGTCCTGTTAACCACTGAGCTGAGCGGAAGGAAATCACCCAAATTAGGCGTGATCGTCAAAGAAAAAGATAAACACCTGATGATTATGAATGTGGTCAAAAAAAGCCCTGCAAAAAATGCCGGGCTGCAGAAAGGGGACATCATTCAGCAATTTTCCGGAAGGTCAATCACCTCGCTGGCCGATTTGCAGCTTGCACTGTTTTACAGCAAAACAGGGGCGAGTCTTAACATCAAGATTAAAAGGGGTGATAAAACAATGGATAAAAAGATCAATCTATAAAAATAGAATAAGGGGAAAACCCTTTATGGCTCCAAATATTTGCCATCACAAGTTGCCCGGGCCAAAATTATATGATATCAAAGTTCTTATTGGAGACGCGCTGTGTCAGGAATTCAGGAAATTTTATTGCTGGTGATCATCATCATGGTCATTTTTTTTCTCCCGCGGGTCATATCCAGAGGGAAGGAAAAAAAACAGCTTGAACACGTTTTTGCACTATCGGGAAAGATGCGGCTTGCAATCGCAACTTCTGTTTTCTGGCCGCTACTGATGGCGGCTGTGATTCAACCATGGCAAAAAAATATGCCCCTGTTTTTTTATGCCGGCTTTGGACCGATCGCATTCGGGTGGATCATCAGCTGGGTTTTACACGGGTTTCGAAATTCTAGAAATTGACATTCATGTAGCTGATATCCGGGCACTGTCAAGTTTTTTATATAAAATTTTTATCAACCAATTTTGGAAAGAATGGCAGGTTCTTACGTACTTGACGCCTCGGGCCTGGGACATTCTCGGCTTTTGCAACGATTAAGGTAACCTTAAGACCCATAACCGTTTGGATGGTTTTTAAGCCATTTCCAGGCGGTTTCAATAATTGTTTCGAGCCCCGGAAACCGAGAGCGCCAACCCAGCTCCTTGATCGCCTTTTTACTTGAACCGATAAGAACAGCAGGATCTCCCGGACGTCTGTCAACCACTTTTGATGGAATAGTTTTTCCGGTAACTTTTCTGGCAATTTCAATGAGCTGCATAACAGAATGGCCGGAACCGTTTCCCAGGTTGAAGCATCCACCGGGTAGCCCGGTCAACAAGCGCTTTAGGGCCAGAAGATGGGCCTGGGCAAGATCATCAAGGTGGATATAATCCCTTATGCAGGTGCCGTCATCGGTCGGGTAATCATCCCCAAAAATATTTATTATTTCTCTCTTTCCGAGCGCAGTTTCAAGAACGAGAGGAATAAGATGGGTTTCAGGGTTATGATCCTCCCCGAGTTCGCCGTCCGGATCAGCACCCGCGGCATTAAAATAACGAAGAGAAACATACTTAAAATCATAGGCGTTGCTGAAATCTTCCATGATCTGTTCGATCATCAGCTTACTTCTTCCATAAGGATTTATCGGTTTCTGGATATGATTTTCCGTGATTGGAATCTCAACCGGTTCCCCATACGTTGCACACGAAGATGAAAATACAAATCTGCGAACTGCTTTTTTGTTCATGGCTTCGAGTAAATTAAGCGTATTTGCAACATTGTTCCGGTAGTAAAGAGCCGGCTGTGATACAGATTCGCCAACGTAGCAGAATGCAGCAAAATGCATAACTGCTGCAATTTGATATTCTGAAAAAATCTGATCCAGCAAAGCGGAATCATCCATAGAGCCTCTAAAAAAAGCCCCCCACTTCACAGCATCCCTGTGCCCATGAATAAGATTGTCTAAAACTACAGGATGATATCCGTTTTTGGAAAGATATTTACACATATAGGAGCCGATATACCCGGCGCCGCCGACCACGAGAATATTATTCAT
>CAZSON010000114.1:2103-8748 GCA_964608375.1 uncultured Desulfobacter sp.
AATTTTATGTATGAGAGAGAAATAAGTGAAATCGAATGTCAACTCCAGATGCAAAATCGATGGCGCGAAAAATGCGTTAACCTTATCGCCAGTGAAAATGTTATGAGCCAAAGAGCCAGGGCACTTGCGGGTTCGGATTTTGCCCATCGATATGCAGAGGGTCATCCGGGTGAGAGGTATTATCGAGGAACAACCTATATTGATGAAATTGAAAATCAGTTAAAAATCAATTTGAAGATCCTTTTCCAATGTGACCATGCCGAAGTCAGACCGATCAGCGGCACCAACGCCAATGAAGCTGTTTTCAGTCGTTTCGTCAGCCCAGGGGATGTGGTCATGGTCAACTCCACACCGACCGGTGGCCATATCAGCCACCACAAGGAAGGGTCCCTGGGAAAGTTTACCCGGAATATAATTGACATGCCGGTAACCCGGGACGGTTATCATATGGACGTGGAAAAGACGATTTATCTGATAGAGAAGACCAAACCAAAATTAATTGTCCTTGGCAAAAGCCTTTTTCTTTTTCCGGAGCCGATCTCCGAAATATACGAAGTCTGTCATGCAAATAATGTTCGAATTCTTTATGATGCTGCCCATGTACTCGGCCTGATTGCCGCAAAACAATTTCAAAGGCCCTTAAAAGAAGGGGCTTTTTTGATGACGGCCAGCACCCATAAAACCTTTTTTGGGAGTCAACGCGGTCTGATATTAAGCAATATGGAAGAGAAATACTGGCGCAAAATTGACAGAGGCGCCTTTCCCGGCTCGTCCAGCAATCACCATCTTGATACCTTGACCCAAATGGCGGTCTGTACCTATGAGATAATGGAATTTGGCGTTCAATATGCTGAGGATACCATCAAAAACGCCCTGGCGCTTGCATCGGAACTGGATCGATATGGGTTCGACGTTCAGGCAAAGGAGTTTGGGTTTACTCAAAGCCATCAAGTCGCACTGAATGTCAAAGAGTTTGGGGGCGGTGAGGGAGTATCAAAAACATTAGAAATAAATGATATTATAGTGAATATGAATATGTTGCCCCATGAACCGCTTGGTAATCATGACCATCCGGAAGGAATCAGAATAGGGGTGCAGGAGATGACGCGATTTGGGATGCGAGAGGACGAAATGTCCCATATCGCTGAACTTATTAAAGAATGCATCATTAATAAGAAAGTGGTAAAAGAGGAAGTTAATCGGTTCAGATCTGAATATCACGTGGTTCGATATTGCTTTGACAGTATTGAAGAAAAAATCGAAACCGATTCAATTAAAAATCTGGAGCACAAATGAAATCTCTTTATGTTATTTCGGCGGTTGGAAAAGACCAGCCTGGATTGGTTCATTCGGTAACCGGTGTACTGGCAAAGTTGGGGATCAATATTATAGATGTTGAGGCACAGGCGGTTCGTGGGCATTTTATGTTGTTTCTCGTGGTTGATTTAAGCACCTCAAAGAGCAGCTATGAAGAGATGATTGTAAAACTGGACCCGATAAGTTCAAATTTTAATCTTGGACTCCGGGCTGAACCGTATGAAGAAGGCCGGCGAAAATCAGATAAAGAAATTATGCTGTTGACCGTAATGGGCGGAGATCAAACCGGAATTGTTGCGATGCTTTCAGAAATGTTTTTCGAAAACAGTATAAACATCGAGTCTATTAAAATGATAGCGCGTGGTGATTATATTGCGATGGAAATTGCCCTGGATACTTCCGATTTAAACGATATGTTTGCGTTTAGAAAAATTCTGTATGAATTTGCCGATAAAACAGGGCTGGATGTCTCTTTGCGCGGTGATGATATATTCCAAAAACCTAAAAAAGTGGTGGTGTTTGATTGCGATAGCACACTTATACAATCAGAAGTGATCGATGAGTTGAGCAAAATGGCCAATGTGAGTGAACGCGTCAAAGATATGACTGATAGAGCGATGAAGGGGGAGCTTGATTTTAAACAGGCGGTTAAGGAGCGGGTGCGTCTCCTTAAGGGGCTGCCTGTTGAGCAGCTCGAATTGTTATCAAAAACAATCCGATTAACACCGGGGACCGAGGAGCTTATCTCGATGCTTCATTTCATGGGATATAAAGTTGCGGTGATTTCCGGTGGATTCTCCTTTTTTACGGACTATCTCAAAAAACGCCTTCCTCTTGATTATGTATATACAAACGAGCTGGTCATCAGGGATGGTGAAATCACCGGAGAAATAGAGGGTGATATCATCGATGCGGAAAAAAAAGGCGAGATCATTAAAGAGATTGCAAAACTTGAAAATATTTCCGTAGATCAGATCGTTGCAGTCGGTGATGGCGCCAATGATAGATTTATGCTGGAAAATGCAGGACTCGCGATCGCTTTCAGCCCGAAAGAAATTTTAAAAAAATACAGCGACGGCATTATTAATAATGATAATATCTTTGGATTGCTTTATTTTTTGGGTGTACCTGAATCACATTTAAAAGAACTCAGGAAAAATCAGGATCGAAGATAAGAGTTCCTGGCATACTTTTTATGCCTCTACAGGGTTCACTGGGTATCTCCTAATGCATATATTAAGCTCTCAAAATGAGTTTTTGCTAAAAAACGGTGTCAGATAGATTAGACACCTAAAATAGGAGATAAAAAAATGAACAGAAACTTACCTTATATTTTCATCATTATATTCGGATTTTCCCTTTTATTTTTATCCTCAACCGCTGAGGCTTGGAGTGGCAATGGTTCCGACTCGGGTAGTGTTGTCATCGGTACCGGGAACGCCTTTTCGGGAAATGAGGTCGCACCGAATCAAGGGCAATATGCATCCCGCCAGCATTTCGGACGTCATGGTCAGGGTTACGGCGAAGGCCCTAACCGGCGTCACAGAAGACATGGCCGTTATCGCTCTCCCTGGCGCCATGGTCAGGATTATGGTTATCGCGGGCACAGGCGTCACGGTCATCGAGGATACTGGTGGAGGGGAAATAGATGGATGCCGTACTTTTATGAAAGGGTTTGGAATCCGGGTCATTATAATCGCTATGGCCGATGGATCCCCGGGCACTGGGTTATGATTGAGGCTCGTTGAGGGTATTAGAGTGAGCCCTGTTTAAGTTCTCTTTGAACGGTTAATTTGTTGTCCCAGTTTCAGGAAGTAGTTTATCGATTTCGGATTGCTCATGGAATCAACGTTTACAGCTTTTTCCAGTGGAATACCTGAAAGAATTTTCTTAACCGGCACTTCGAGTTTCTTCGCATTCAAAGTTCGAGGAATCTCTGGAACGGAATAAATTTCATCGGGTACATGGCGGGGGGAGAGATTGATACGAATTTTCTTTTTAATTTTGGCTTTAAGCGTATCGTCGAGTTTGACAGCCTCTTTTAAAACAACAAAAAGAGGCATAAAGTATTCTCCTTCCGGAAGGTTAAAACCGACAACGAGACTTTCAAGCACTTCAGTCATTTCTTCCACACTGTTATAGATTTCACTGCTACCCATCCGGACTCCCTGGCGATTGATCGTAGAATCGGACCGGCCTAAAATCAGACCACTTCCCCTCGGTGTTATCTTAACCCAGTCGCCATGTCGCCATTTGCCGGGATACATCGTAAAATAGCTATCGATGTAGCGCTGGTTTTTCGGGTCGTCCCAGAGATAAAGGGGCATGGACGGCATCGGTTCGGTAATCACCAATTCCCCTACCTCATCGATGAGGGAATTTCCGTCCTCATCAAAAGCCTCGGCCTTGACCCCCAAACACCTGCATTGAAGCTCTCCGGACCTAACCGGCAGCAGTGGGCAGCAACCCAGAAATGCGGTGCAGGGGTCTGTACCGCCACTGACAGATCCTAATAAAACATCGCTTTTTACCCTTTCATAAACCCACCGGAATCCTTCAGGAGACAGAGGCGAACCGGTTGATCCGACCGTCTTTAATTCGTGCAGATTGTAACTATTTTGTGGCTCCATTTGCCGGGTCATGCAGGTGGTAATGTACGCAGCACTGGTGCCCAGATTTGTCATCTTTGTTTTTTCGGCAAATTCCCAGAGCACGTCCATGTCAGGAAACCCGGGACTTCCATCATAAAGAAGCGGTGTAGCACCCACCAGCAAGCTCCCCTGCAGTACGTTCCACATCACCCAACCGGTGGTGCTGAACCAGAAAAACCGATCCTTAGGTTTAATATCCAAATGAAGACCTAAAAATTTCTTGAATTCGAGTACGATTCCACCATGGCTATGGACCAGTGGTTTCGGCAGACCTGTGGTACCTGAAGAATAGACCACCCAGATGGGATGGCTAAATGGCACCTGCTCAAAAACCAGTTTACTTCTCTGCTTTAAAAGGTCATCCCATATTCGAACTTTTTGGAGATTTTTTATCGGTGTTTTCAACTTCATGTAAGGCACCAACACCGTGTTTTCCAGCGTTGAAAGCGATTGCTGAAGAACAGCTACCGCAGGCCGGCAATCAAAGGTTTTTCCGTTATACTGATAACCATCCACAGCAAAGAGAACCTTTGGTTCAATCTGATTGAAGCGGTCGATTACGCTACGCGTACCAAAATCAGGAGAACAGCTGGACCAAACGGCCCCGATGCTCGCGCAGGCAAGAAATGCTATTATGGTTTGTGGAATATTTGGTTGGTAAGATACAACACGATCTCCTTTTTGTACCCCCATATTTCGTAATGAACCGGCTATGGAAGATACATTTTGATAAAGTTCATCCCACGATATTTCCATCAACGGTTGAATCTCAGATTGAAACATCAGGGCGGGACAATCGGGTGACATGTGATGAAATACATGCTCAGCATAGTTTAGTGCAGCGCCACTGAACCACTCGGCACCGGGCATCTTTCTGTCCGACAGAACCTCTCTGTAAGGCCTTGATGTTTTTATTTGTAAAAATTGCCAGAGTGACTCCCAAAAGTCTTCGATCTGTGTTACCGACCATGTCCACAGTTTATCATAATTGGAAAAATCCAACCCTTTTTCATCCTTGAGCCATTTCATGTAGCGCGTTATATTGGCTGCTTTAATACGGTCAATGGGCGGTTCCCAAAGGATGGGTCCTTCTTTTATCGGTTTTCTATCCATGTTTTCTACCTTTTTTAAAGCTATAACTCAAGTATCGGTAAAAACAGTTTATCTATTATATCGACAAGATCCAGGTCCGGATCGAATCTGATTTGAGCAGTAGGAATTGTTTCCTTAACAATGTCTACCGATTCACCGGCGCCTCCTATAACAAGTATACTCATTTTTCTATTGGCCTTTTGATAAAAAGGTAAAACTCCTTTACGATACGCAATATGACAAATGAAAGACCCGATGTCAACGATGAAAATGAAGGCCTGAAGTTTGTTATTTTCAATTTATTTTGATATTAGACTTGCATCATTGAAAAATTTAGTATAGTTACCAATTATCTTCGATAGTGTACCGACAGTACGAAAATTTAAAGGTGGAAAGTATCAAAAAAACATTTTAGCAAATTAAACCTTGATTTTTTCAAAGATATTGTTATGTTCAAGTGCTACAAGTGCTATTTTGGCTCAAACAGTATGTATAACAGATATATTGAAAGGAGACTGGGGTTTACTAACCGGTAACGTCAGAAACAATCTAAAACAAAAAAATGGAGGATTATCATGAAACAGTTGAAAAAAGAGTTGGAATCAACGGCAAAAACGCTAAATGCACTGGCAGTGAAAATCAATGCTATTTCTAAAAAATTGGGAGGGGCTGAGAAAGCGAAACCGGCATCTAAACCCGCGGCAAAAGTTGTAAAAAAGGCCGTGAAAGCCAGACCAGCAAAAAAAAGTGCTCCGAAGAAAAAAGCAGCACCGGTTACAGCATCTGACACAGTTCTTAAACTTGTCGGCCGTTATAAACGAGGTATTAAAACAGCTGCTATCAAAGAAAAGACAGGCTATAATGAGAAAAAAGTGCAAAATATTGTTTTTAAATTAAGAAAACAAGGAAAAATAAAAAGTGCTGTTAAGGGTGTGTATGTAAAAGTATAATCTTTAATCAACGGTTGAGCTGGAATCAGAGAAAAATTTTTATTAGGAGATAAGATTCATGGAAAATGGTATTGTAAAATGGTTTAGCGAGAAAAAAGGATACGGTTTTATTGAAAAAGAAGATGGCGAGGATGTATTTGTTCATCACACGGCCATTAACGCATCTGGATTCAGATCTCTTGAGGCCGGCGATCGTGTAACATTTGATATTGAGCCGGGCAACCGGGGGCCAAAGGCAACAAATGTTACTAAGGTGTAACGTTCAAATGAGCTGACATTGCCAAAGTTATTATACGCTTTTGAAGTACCACAGACTAAACCTGAGATGGCAAAAGCTCAATCCACTGAGTTTTAGTAAATTTAATAACCCATCCAACTGATATCGCCCAATCTCAGCCGGATTGATAATATCGTCGATGATAAAAGAGCGCGGGGAATTGATACTATTCCGCGCTCTTTTATTATCAACCGGTTTGACCACTAACAGCCTTTTTATGCCCTACCTGCTTTCTAACTTCAATGCGTCAGTCAGGTCATTGTTTAGCGTTCTATGCAGATTCTGTTTTTCCCCCTGGTTTTTGCCGCGTACAATCCCTTGTCAGCCCTTTTTATAAGACCTGGCAGGTCCTCTTGCT
>CAZSON010000115.1:0-2333 GCA_964608375.1 uncultured Desulfobacter sp.
TGGGTCAGCCATTCAAACTTGAGGTTCAAACCAAGCTCTTTATCCCAACCAAATTTCTTGGCAACGCTGAAGAACTGGTAATCAAAAAATGGTGTCATTCCGACTCGTACCGAGGTCAATTCAGCTGCCTGGAATTTCTCCGGGCCGGAAACACCCAACATTAAACTTACAAGCAACGTTATTGCAAAAAACAACCATACTTTCTTGTGTATCATGATTTATCCTCCTTTAACGGGTGACATGTAGTAAAATCACATTTTTGCTGGCGCGTTCGTCCACTTTCGCCAAATCTATGATAATTCAAGATTACTTAGAAACTTTAATCTATCACCCCCTTTCTATGCACTGCCGACTATTGATGCCACAATGCCGGTGCCAGATCTTCTTTCCGTCCAGCGCGTAATTTTCTTTTCAAGCTGCGCAATTAGAAAATCCATTAATACGGCGAGGATACTGTAGATAGTTACCAGCAAAATGATCCCTGCTGTTCTTAAATATGTTTGTTGTAAAATGATGAGATAGCCTAAACCTGCTTGTGAACCCATAAATTCAGCTGCAACATCCAGACCCCAAGAAGCGGCCGCGGCTACGCGGATTGCTCCAATGAGATGGGGGATAATGTAGGGCACAATGATCGATGAATATATCTTCTGCCGGTCGGCGCCGAGAGTCAGCGCAGCTCGGATAAAAATAATAGGAACATTGCGTATCGCTTCCAATGTAGTTACACCGAGGATAACCGAAGTTCCCAAAGCGATCAGGGCGATCTGAGGAGCTCTGCCGATTCCAAACCACAGAATGAATAATGGAATGAGGGCAAAGACAGGCACGGGCCGTGTAAAATCGAAGACGGTCCCGAGTAAATCCCGCAAAATTTTGCTGTAAGCCATCATAAGACCTGATATTGTTCCGAACGCAACCCCAATGCCAAAGCCCGTTAGCGTCATGGCAACAGTCATTAGAATTGCTTTTGGCAACAACCGGTACATGCCCATCAGGGATTTCCAGACAACTTCAGGTGGCGGTATGAAAAGCGGTCTTACCAGCTCAAATCTTGATACAACTATCCAAAGAATAATTATGCCAGACGGTACGATTATTTTTGGCAGAAATTGCGGTAAATAAAATCTATTAATTTTCCGGGTTTTGTTCGCAGCTTTTCTCATGCCACATCTCCTGAAACTTTTTCTTAAGCAGGTTTGAGCGAACTTGTCGAAAAATTGTACCTATATCCTATGCATTTCGCTTCCACCGGATTATGATAGAGAGCGGTGCATATTGAGTAACCTATCGCTCAAGTTAGGTTCAAATGACTTCGACTTGAACTTCGTCTAGAACATAGCTAAGTTCTCTTCTTAAAGTTGTAAATTCATTTGCGGTTTTTAAGTCCTTTTTGCGCGGACGTTCGAAGGGTACATCCACAATTTTGGTTATTCGACCTGGATGACTCGACATGACCACTACTCGATCTGCCATATAGAGGGCTTCCTCCAGATCATGGGTTACGAAAATTACTGTCATCCTGGTTTCATTCCATATCTTGAGAAACTGCTCCTGCAATTTCTGCTTTGTCATCACATCCAAAGCTGCAAACGGCTCATCCATCAGCAAAACTTCCGGTTTTGTGATAATCGCCCGAGCAACATCCACTCTTTTCCTCATACCACCGGATAACTGGCGCGGATACTTATCTGCGCTGTCACTTAATCCAACCAGATCAAGATAATGCCGTACCAGTTGATCGCGTTGCTTTTTATCAATATTGGATATTTTGAGTCCATATTCAACATTTCCATATACATTATACCAGGGGAAAACAGCATCATCCTGGAAAACCATCGTTCGATCCGGACCCGGTTCAACAATTTCATTGCCGTCGATATTTACGCATCCGCTATCCGAGGGAAGGAGCCCGGCGATGATATTTAGCAGGGTCGATTTACCGCATCCTGATTCCCCTACAATGGACAAAAATTCTTGCTCATAAACCGATAAATCTAATTTATCAATTACAGAAACACTCTTTTCTTTTTTATCTGAATAGTTGAAATCAAGATTCCGAATCTTAATTTTGACAGATTTCCCGCCTTTCAAGTCTTTTGTCAAGACCAGCTCCCCTCCGCAAAAATATCAGCAAGTTAAATTCATCAGTCCCTGCTTTCTGAAATTTACCAGCGAAATTTTGGCAAGTATTCTGATTTTTTATATTGCTGGCCAAATTATTTCAAAATTCAGTCAAAAATAAACATAAATAAATGAAAATGGTCACAATTACAATGATATTTAAAAATAATTCAAGCTTCTTTGATCACAAATGAAAGGTGGACTTTTTT
>CAZSON010000115.1:2433-8738 GCA_964608375.1 uncultured Desulfobacter sp.
GATATTTAAAAATAATTCAAGCTTCTTTGATCACAAATGAAAGGTGGACTTTTTTTATATTTTCATCGATATTCAATGAGATCAGAACTGCTGTGGAATTGATTATACGGAAATCAAGTGTGCAGTAGAACATACACCTGCTTTAGGCCATAAGCGTATTAACGCCTCTTTCGTAGAGAGCTTGGACGAATTTTCCTGATGTTTTATCGGTGGTTATCAAAGTATGGATGCTCTCGAGGGGACATACGAAAACCGTTGAAGTTCGTTCACACTTCGAATGATCAGCAACAATGATCAATTCCCTCCCCATCCCCATAATGGCACGATCCGTCATTGTTTCGGGTAAATAATCATTGGTTAAACCACGGTCAAGGCTTATTGCGCGTATACCCATGATAACCTTATCCGCCCGCAATTCAACCAAGGCCTGTTCGGTTATATGTCCGATAAATGATTGTTCGCTTGCCCTTAACATCCCCCCTATGCCGATGATCGTAATGCCTTCCTCCGTCGATAGTTCATTAATTACCAGCAGAGAATTTGTAATAACAGTCAGATTCTTTTTAAAGCGCAAATTTTTGGCAACTTCATGAACAGTTGTACCACTACCGAGAAATATAGTTTTGCCATCCGTAATCAGGTCCGCTGTTTTGCGGCCAATCCGTCTTTTTTCCTCTGCCTGGGCTGCAGCTCTCTCCGACAGCGGTTTTTCGGGTGGAGCTTGTTGAATCTGAATTGCGCCTCCATGAACACGCTTGGCCCTTCCCTGCCCCGATAATACCGCTAAATCTCTGCGAGCGGTTGCACCGCTAATATTGAAATTAGCACACATTTGGACAACGGTTATTCGCTTTTCTTTTTCAATCCACTCATGAATGCGTGCCTGCCTTTCGATACTCGATAGCGGAACTTTTTGTGATTTTTCCAATCCGTTCACCTCTTTACAATTTTGTTCTAAATTCTACATAAATAATCATAATTAATCATATGTATAGCAAGTTTTAAAAATAATTCAAGCTTTTTAAATCTGAAATCAACTATATGGTTTCATCCAATAGCAAAACAGAATTATTCGTTTGCCAATCGCCAGATCGTCATTGCGGATATCTCTGCAATAGCTTTCAATCCATTGATATCAACTACGTTGTAATCATCCATGTAAGTGTGCAGCCAAGGCCAGCTTGTCGATATCAGTTTGGCGAGGTAGGATGTCTCTACCCCGGCTAAAATGAAAGGTCCATCATCGGAAGCAAACTCCAGGGGCGTCCCTTCGATCACGTAACCCAAATCACTACTCACATTTTCGATCAGTTTATTGATGGTGGTTGAATTCCTAACTAATTTTCCCAGGCAGATTGATTCGGTAATGTAGTAAAGGTGATCTCCATTGCCGATGATATCCAGTATCAATGCACCTTTATATAACGATGGATTCGGTTTGACATATTTATCGACATACGCACGCGAGCCAAATTCACCGTATTCTTCGCCAGTGACTGAGACAAATTCAATGGTCCTTTTTGGCGCCGGCATTTTGGATAATGCTCTGGCACACTCCAGATTGACAGCAACAGCAGTTGCATTGTCACAGGCACCGGGGCCAAATGCATTATCGTGATGTGCAACTAATACAACTTTCTCATCCGGCTGATCGCTGCCCGAAATAGAAGCCCTTACATTGATTCCGTGGCTGGCTTTGGATTTTGCATCGACGACAATATTGAGTTTCACAGGAATATTTTCTTCCGTCCTCTTGAACCAGCTTGGAACAGCATACCACTCTCGCATCAATTCTTTGATGACCTGGCCATCTTCATAAGTCAGCGCTACGGCAGGAACAGGTAGGCCCCGTGGTCCGGATAAAAGATCAACTTGTAAAATGTTTCCTTTAAGCCTTGAATGCTCAATAAAGCCGGAAACATTACGATCAATAAGCATTTCCGTCGGTCCCTGGGGCGCTGTTTCATCTGACGCGTTATCCAGTGTCAATGCCCGCGGTGGATCTCGAAACACGAATTTGTTTTCTACCTCCAGCTCCTTAAAATCCTCGATCCTGCCTCTTCCAGCATAAACTACTTCAGCGGTAATTCCTTCAGGTGATGTTGAGCCTGATCCTAATATTGCCACCCCATATAATTCACGTTCAACAGGCTCTACAATACGCACCCTTGTGTTTAGGTGTTCCCATGCATTCACACCTGATACTTCATCCACCTCGACTTTTAGTTCGGCCATCCGAAATTCGTTCTCAACATATTCAGCTGCCTGCCACTCATTCTCTGTTCCGGCGTATCGTGGGCTATGCTTAATGATTGATTTTACATCTTCCCCCATTCTGCCTGCATTGATTGTTTTGAATACTGATATCAGCTCGTCTTTTCCTGCCATGTTACTTCTCCTTCATAGGGTTTTTTCTTCATGTATTTCGGTATGAATACGCAAGTTTCGCACCCCCCCAAGGGGCACAGTGCAGCATCTGGTGTGGGGTAAATAAAATTTTTTGGAAAAACAGTGAAGTAGCATCGTTATATGATTTTTGCGCCGATGTCGTAGGCGGCAAGATTGTTTTTCATCTGACCCGGAGTCAAAATTTTGGAAATGACGGTCTTGAAATCGGTGCGGTCCATCGGGAGTTCGCCGATTTTGGCCAATGCGCCGATCATCATGATGTTTAAAAAGATAGGATTTCCCAGCTTTATGGCTGGGGAAGTGGCATCGACAAACCACGCTTTTTCGGTCAGTTCCCTGACAGACTCTTCCAATTCGCTTTCAGAAGGATAAGAAAACTCACCTGATATAACACCGATCGGATGAATGGGGCGCATGTTGCAAAGCACCTTTGCACGGGGGCTGCCGTAATCCATCAATACCCTTAATGCCTCGATAGGTTCCAGGGCCACGATCATATGTGCCTTTCCTTTCGGGATCTGAGGCGACCAACTCGATGCGGCTGAAATTCTCAAATGACTCATCACCGACCCCCCGCGCTGGGATGCCCCGAAGGTTTCACCGATGGTTACCTGAAGACCTTTTTGCGTGAGCATGTTGCCTAATACTTTTGAGGCCATCACATTGCCCTGTCCGCCAACGCCGGTGATCACAACATTATACGGATCATCTGCTAGTATCGACCTTTTCATAGCTTACGCCGCCTCCTTTTTTGTGATCGCTCCGGCAGGGCAGATCGATACACAAACCCCACAGCCGGCACAAATCACTTCGTCGATTGTGGATACCCCCTTTTCCTTATCCCAGATAAAACCCGGGCACTTGAATACCCGGGTGCAGAGGCGGTTACAACCGCAATTTTCTCCCAAACAGATCTCCGGATCGATCGCAACTTCATACATTTTCTTCCCCTTTTTCTCCGGGCTTAACGCGCATATCTGCTTGAGGACCAAAACCTTTACCCCTTTCTTATCTTCGAGCAGATCGAGCAGGGTCTTCTCGGTTTGCGCCAGGTTAAAGGGATCGCAGACCGTAACCTTAGCACCAATGGCCTGACAAACAGAGACGATATCGATATATGGCGCTTCATCTCCCCTGGCGTCCACCGGCAAACCGGGATGCGGCTGAAAGCCGGTCATCGCGGTACCGCTGTTGTCTAGAACGATCAATGTGATATCTGATCTATGGTGAACGGCGTTGATCAGCGCCGGCAAAACCGCATGGAAGAAAGTCGAGTCTCCAACGGTCGCCAAAACCGGCTGATCCATTCCGAACATCTTCAATTTTCCAAAACCGCTTGCCAGCCCTGCACCCGAACCCATGGCATGCAGGGTTTTAAGGGTATGAAAACCACAGGGGAGCATCCCCAGCGAATAGCATCCGATATCCCCGCAGACAAACCCATCGCGGCTATCCAGTTGAAGGATGTTATGGATAGACCAAAAAGAAGCACGATGAGGACAACCGGGACAAAAGGTGAGGTCCCGTCCGGGAGCACCCGGACCGGCAAGCGCTTTGGCCCGGGCCTGATAGGTTTCGGACACCGGTTCATAATCGACCCCCAGAATTTTAGATATCGCTACAGCCACCAGATCAGGATTCAACTCGCCCGTCATCGGGATAGCGCCATCTTTTTTGCCAAAAAACATTTTAAATCCGATTTTTGATCCAAGTTCCGCCGCAACTATTTTTACGTTATCTTCCAAAAACGGTATGACCTCTTCAACAACTAAAATTTTATCGGCACGGCTCAAATAATTTTCCATCAACTTGGGAGGAAGCGGCCAGGTTGTTGCAAGTTTGAGAAGTCCTACCCGTGCGTCGAGCCCCAACAAAACGATAGCCTCCCTGGCGTAAAGGTGGCAGGCACTGCTGGTTATCACCAGAAGCTCGGGATTTTGCGGCCCAAAATAGGTGTTAAAAGGAGATATTTCAAATTCAGCCACCGCCCTTTTAAGCTTTTCCTGCAACTGCATATGCTTAAAAGCAACCGGAAACGGAATCATCGGGCCTTTAGTCGGATCGGTAAACGGGCCGCTGTGTTTAAAATGGGCGGTTTTATCCGATGGGGGAAGCTGATCAAATACGACGTTCCCACTGGCGTGGGACAGGCGTGTAACACTGCGTACCATTACCGGCGATCGGATCAGCTCCGAAAGGTCAAAGGCCCATTTCACGATATCCTTTTCCTCCTGGAAATCACCCGGTTCCAATAGCGGTATCTCCACCATCCGGGCGAAGTGACGCGATTCCCCTTCATTGCCGCTTGAAAGCGCACCCGGATCATCACATGAAACCACCACCATCCCCTCACGTATGCCGGAATATGCAAGATGAAGCAGAAAGTCAGAAGCCACATTTACACCGTTTTGTTTCATGACGCAAAGGGACCTCAGACCTGCAAAAGAGGCTGCGGCTGCAACCTCCATCGCTATTTTTTCATTTACAGACCATTCGACATAAAGCTTTCTTTCCTTTGATATCTCGCTGAGGGTTTCGATGATTTCAGAGGAAGGCGTCCCGGGATATCCGGCTGCGACACAGACGCCCGCTTCCAGGGCGCCCCGGGCTATCGCCTGATTTCCCATTAACAAATATCGATTTCCCTTTTTTCCTTCCAGTATCAAATTCGACATGACGCCCCCCATTTTTATCGAAGAATCTGTTGAACTACTTTTAATGGAAATCTGAGAGCAGATCGTTTATCGTCCTTCGTGTTTACCAGCCCCATTTTTTTAAGCATCCTCAGCGACCTTTCTTTTTTATCCGCAGCAGCCTTTGCAAGGTGTTCCACACTTTCCCCCGGCATCTCCTCGGTCTCCAGGAATCGATCCTTTTTGGCACGTTCGATAAGATCGGCGCCTTTTTGCGAGCGAACAATCAATGTGTTCCACCCCGGCCTGCCTTCAAACATGCCCACAGATAGATCTGAGAGTTCGGATGTCATATCCATACAGATGAAGCAGGTTTGAGGGATTAGGGGTTTGACCTTTGAAAGAGGAATCTCTATTTTCCCCGCATCTGTCGTCAACACCATAACCGATGCCGGCGGCGGAGGGATATCGATGTGTTGAATCGTTGCCAGATCTAAGTATTCCGACAGCAGCACCATCAGTTGCCGGGTGTCAAGAGACCAATTGCAGAAGAGACCGATAGTAATCGAAACCGGATCAACAAAAGCTTCCTCTTCAAGCGGGTTGGCGCGCATCTGGGCCAGGGCAGTTAACTGACATGGTGTGCCGACGACTCCCAAATTTTTGCAGCCTCGACCAACTGATTCGTTGATGACCGACAAGGTGGGAGACGCTGTAAATTTTGAAGTGGCGCACGCTATCACCTCCTTTGGTGAAGTCACCAGACGGGGAACCGGCGTTAATACATCCCTGTCGGTAAGTACTGCGGCCTCGATAAGTCCTTCTTCAAGCGCCTTTATGACCAATGCCGAAACCGTCCCACCTGCCTGAAAAGAACCTTTGACCATTTCCTTTCCGGCCCGGGAAGCGAGTATTTTTTGGTGGCTTCCCAATGGTCTGCCATCATAGGGTACACCCCGGACACGATTCGACAGATCGTCTAAATTCACCTCTGCCTTGGGACAATAGGCATAGCATCGACCCTTTGACAGGTCACATGGGAAAAGCTGTGTGGTTTTCCCTTTATGGTTTTTTAAATAGGGGCATAAATCGATGCATGCACCGCATCCAATACATAAAGCCTTATTAAAAACATCTTCGACAAGTTCTTTGGGTCCAAAAACCTGAACCATTTGAATCTCCTCTTTTTTCCTCTGTATGTCCGGGCTCGATTTTTTTTTGTTGACCATAAAAAATTTCAACCGAAGGGTCAAACAAAGAATT
>CAZSON010000116.1:0-6034 GCA_964608375.1 uncultured Desulfobacter sp.
TAAAAAGTCATTTGCGAACGACTTTGAGCATTTTGGGATAAAGCGTTTTGATAGGCTGTAGTGCCTATGCGACATGTTAATCGTGCTTGTATTTCTCGATATCTTCCAGAAGCCACTTTTTAATGTCCGAAGGGTCATGGATCAGGTTGTTTAGCTCGTCCTGATCGGCCGGTTTGATTTTATACATCCACCCTGCACCGTAGCAATCCTGGTTGATGCGTGTGGGCTCGGCATCAAGCGCTTCATTTCCCTCAATCAGTTCGCCATTGACCGGCGCGTAAACCTTTCCCAGCCACTTACCCGATTCCAACTGGGCGAACTTTTTACCGGTCTTCAACTTTTTCCCTGCAAAGGGGATCTGTACATAGACAATATCGCCCGCCATTTGTTGAGCAAAATCGTCCATCCCCATGACCAGTATGTCGCCTTCGACTCTCACCCAGTAGTGGTTTTTTTCGTAGTACAGATCTGCGGGCATCCTGTATCCTAGAATTTCCATATCCTTGTTCCTTGTTGATCAGTTACAGGTTATCGGCTTTTTACCATACTCCGGTGCAAGGATTTTATTCTGCACAGCAATTGCCATGGTCCGGTCCACATCCACAACCAAAGGGCCGTCTGTCGAAAGGCGGATGATCGCCTTCTGCCCCCTTTTGATTTCTATTTCGCGTTCTCCATCTAGCGCCAACACACAAGGATTGAAGATGATATCCACTTCTTCGGCGGGTGCCATCAGTTGCACTGTTTCCACAGACACGGTTTCAACGACCCCGGGGGCGATGAGCGCCGTGACCGATAGTCCATTGCTGCCTAATTTCAGATGCATGCTGACAGGATCTGAAGGCGCGATGGCACGGAGCATCCCGCCGATGGAGGAAAAGCCTATATTTGCCGGGCTGGAGCGATTCAAAAAAACCTGTCTGATTTTATCCATTTTCCATACGGCGCGTGAACCGATAAAAATATCATCACATACAACTGCATCAACAATGGCAATATCAATAGGCTGCCCTTCGACCAGGACTTCAAGCCGGGTGGAAGTAAAAGTCCCTTCTTTGCAGGAAACTTTTCCGGTGGCGATCAGACCGGCGGCCAGCCCTGCAATCGTTCCCTCAATCATGTAAGGAAATACGTTGTTGGTGCCGGTTGAGACCGGAAGAATGGGGATTTGACCGGCCCCTTTGGCTACGACCCGGTTGGTACCGTCGCCGCCCAGGGTAACAATACAGCCTGTTTTTTGTTCGGCCAACAAACGCGCCGCTTCAGTGGAATCGCGGTGATCCGCCTTAGTGTCGAACTGCAGTCTCTCAGCCTTCATATCGACTTGCAGACCGTCCAGCGCCCGTTCCACAATCCCGTAATAGTCCGGCATATACCGAATGCGGTGTATGCCTGCGGCTTGAAGGCCAAGCAAAAGACGTCGGACAATACGGACTTTTTCCTGATTGTTAAATACACTCCCGTAGGCGACCAGTCGGCGAATATCAGTTCCCGAGGCCGGATTGGCGATAATGCCGACCAATGACATGCTCAACCCCTTTCTTTGCTGCCATTACGCCATCACTTTTTTAACAGCATCAATAAGCTGCTGCTCACTCGGGATGTAAGCCTGCTCCAGCGGCTGTGAAAAGGGAACCGGACAGAAAGGCGCGGCCACTCGCATGATAGGTGCATCCAGAAAATCAAAGGCTTTTTCAGCCGCCATGGCGGCAATTTCAGCCCCTGATCCGGCGAATTTCACTTCTTCGTGCACGATCACCAGCCGGTGGGTTTTTTTGACCGATTCGATAATGGTCTCTTCGTCCAGCGGGCAGAGCGTACGCGGGTCGACCACCTCCAGGCTGATCCGGTCGGCGGCAAGCTTTTCAGCCGCACTCAATGCGGTATGAACCATGTTGGCCGTGGCCACTACTGTGACGTCCTGGCCTTCGCGCTTGATATCGGCCTGGCCAAGGGAGATGGTGTAATCTCCTTCAGGAACCTCCCCTTCCATGGCATAAAGCATTTTGTGCTCCAAAAAAACCACCGGGTTGTCGTCGCGAATCGCTGCGATCAGAAGCCCTTTGGCGTCATACGGCGTGCTGGGCATGACCACCTTCAGCCCGGGAAGATGCATAAACAGGGCTTCCAGGCATTGGGAGTGCTGAGCGGCGGCCCCGATCCCTGCGCCGCATGCAGTGCGCATGACCATAGGGATTTTGGCTTTGCCGCCAAACATGTATTTCATCTTGCCCGCCTGATTATAGAGTTGATCAAGGGCAACGCCGATAAAATCGACAAACATCAACTCAATGACCGGCCTGAGTCCAACAGTTGCTGCCCCCACCGCTGTCCCGATGATCGCACTTTCGGTAATCGGGGTGTCTTTCACCCGCTTGTCACCAAACTGGTCCAGCAACCCCGCTGTTACTCCGAAAATTCCACCGTAAATCCCCACATCTTCACCGGCGACATAAATATTGGGATCACGCTGCATTTCAGCTTTATGAGCGTCGTTTAACGCTTGAGCAAAAGTCATATTCGGCATTTTTCAATCCTCCTCTTAAATTTCCTTATTTGGGCTGAACATCGAAATTTTATACTTGAAACTCGTATCGGGAAAAATTGCCAAAAGCGCTTAAGTATACACATCCTCAGTCAGTTCCGATGGGTCGGGGAAAGGGCTCTCTTCGGCAAATTGTTCAGCTGCGACCAGTTCTTTTTGATGAGCGTTCTTAATCTCCTCAATCTTGCTGTTCGTCAGCAGGCCCATCTCCAACAGCTTTTTTTCCAGCCGCGGAATGGGATCCTTTTCTTTCCACTCTTTAAATTCCGCATCCTCTCTATAATTACAGGGATCGCCCTCAAAATGTCCTCGCTGGCGATAGGTTTTGCATTCAATCAGAGACGGTCCCTTGCCCTGGCGGGCCCGGCTGACGGCTTCAGATGTTGCTTCATAGACCGCAATGACATCATTTCCGTCGACAACAACACCGGGCATATCGTATCCCGCCGCGCGGTCGGCCACATCTGGTACACACATGGAGTTGAGTGTGCAAGAGGAGATGCCGTACATGTTATTTTCATTGACAAACACCACAGGCAGCTTCCAGCAGGTGGCCAGATTCATGGCCTCATGGGTGGTTCCCTGGTTAGAGGCACCGTCACCGAAAAAACATACCGCCACATTGTCGTTACCCAGGTACTGGCATGCCAGCGCGGCGCCGGAAGCCAAAGGCGGTCCGCCGCCCACAATACCGTTGGCGCCCATAATGCCGAGATCAAGATCGGCGATATGCATGGAACCGCCTTTGCCCTTGCAGTAACCGGTTTTTTTGCCGAACAGTTCGGCCATCATCAGCTTGACGTCGCCGCCCTTGGCTATGAGATGCCCGTGGCCGCGGTGAGTGCTGGTGATATAATCCTTGTCGGTCAGATTCGTGCAAACGCCGGTGGCAACGGCTTCTTCCCCTACATATAGATGTACGAAACCGGGAATTTTTCCGGCCGCAAAAAGCTCGGCAACACAATTTTCAAAGGTCCGAATCTTGTCCATCGTGACATACATCCCTATCAATTGTTCATCTGTCAGGTCCATGGCTCTTCTCCTTCTTTTTTTGTTAATGAAACGGCTTGAAATGCTAAAATGGGTTCTAACATGCAATATACTCGTGTCGGCTGCAAAAGTGCGATGCAAAACGTTTTTTCACTTCTGATATATCGACCGGAACCTCCATCTCACGATCCATGGAAGTTACTTTCTCACCCGGCTGACCACAGGGAATGATCAGGTCGAACCATCCGGGATCTGTACAAACGTTTAAGGCGATCCCATGGTAGGTGACCCACTTTCGCACCGCCAGACCTGCGCTGGCGATCTTGGCTCCGCTAATCCACACACCCGGGTTTCCCTTTTTAAATTCAGGAACCAGCTGATAGCTCCGCAGCACATCGGCAATGGTGTCGAGCAGTCGCTTTAAAAACGCGTGCAGATCTTTGTCGCTGACCTTAATTATAGGATAAACCACGAGTTGACCGGGCCCATGAAACGTGGTTTGCCCGCCCCTGTCCACTTTTCTCAGGGAAACTCCCCTTTGATCCAGGGTCTCTTTTGCAATGCACAGATCTTTCAGGCTTCCACTGCGACCTATGGTCACCACAGGTGGGTGCTCAACCAGCACCAAGCGGTCCGGGCTATGGTCTTTTATCCGTTCGGTAACCATTTGCCGCTGACGTACAAGGGCCTGGTCGTAGTCAAGCAGTCCCCAATCGATGATTTGAATCTTTTGTAATTTGCGATTTTCCATTAGGGTATTAGCCCCTGGGCAGATATAGTGCCCAGTTATCGGCATCCCGGGCCGCATCGACCACCGCTTCCGAAAAAGTGGGATGGACCCGGATGCTGCGGGCAAGTTCCTGAACCGTGGCTTCCAGTTGCATGGCCATTACCGCCTCAGCGATGATTTCAGTGGCATTGGAGCCGACGATATGCACACCTAAAATTTCACCATAACAGGCATCCGAGATAATTTTGACAGCACCATCGATCTGGTTGCGAACCATGGCCAGCCCATTGATGGCGTATGGGACAACGCCGGTTTCCACATCATAACCTTTTTTTTCCGCATCTTCTTCTGAAAGCCCCACCGTGCCAATCTCAGGCTGTGTCCACAGGCACCGGGGGATAAGATGAAATGGATAGCGGTTGTTGGCTCCCATGGCATTTTCAGCGGCAAAAACAGACATTGACGAAGCACCATGGCTGAGCATCCAACCGCCGGTTGCATCGCCAATGGCAAAAACCCCTTCAAGCGAGGTCTTCAATCTATCGTTTACCCGAATGCCCTTATCTTCATTCAACGTTACACCGAGCTTTTCTAAACCCAAGTTGGCGGTATTCGGTTCTCTTCGGGAAACCAGGACTTTTTCTACCTTGACACTGCGCTCTTTGGGGCCGGCAAGTTTGCAGGTCGTTCCGGATTTGGTCGTTTTGACCGACTCCAGGGATGCTCGCGGAATAATCTCCACACCCTTTTCTCTTAACGTCCGGGCAACTCTCTGGCTTGTGTCTGAATCTTCTTTGGGCAAAATTCTTGCAGATTCAGCCGCCATGACGACTTTACAGCCGAATGCATTAAGCAAAAAAGCCATCTCGACTTCAATATAACCGGACCCGCAAACCAGTATAGACTCAGGTACCGCCGTCATTTCCAACACATCATCTGTGGTCATGGCGGCTTTTTTTAATCCAGGTATTTCCGGTGCGGACAAAGAACTGCCGGTTGCGATAATGATTTTTTTTGTTTCAATGATACGACCGTCTACATCCACCCCTTGCGGGCTTTTTATAACAGCGCGTCCTTTGACAACCTCAACCGCGTTGTTTTGTAAAAGCGCTTCCATGCCGATGCGGATTTCAGCTGATACGCCGCTTTTTCTTTCCAAAATAGCATTGAAATCAATTTTTTCCACAGATGCATTGATACCAAACTCTTTTCCGGTTTTAAGGCGCTGAAGCAAATCAGCCGCTCTTAGCCAGACTTTGCTAGGAATGCACCCGCGGTTGACACAGGTGCCGCCTGTTTCAGCACTTTCAGCCAAAACAACCTTTGCTCCCAACTGGGAAGCGCGGATCGCAGCCGCATAGCCACCTGATCCGCCGCCGATTATCATCACATCATGCATTATTTCACCTCATTAAATATGAATTTATGGTTTATCTGATTTCGGTCTAGGCCATGATCAGCATCGGCTCCGCCAGGCAAAAGGCAAGGTCTCTTAAGAAAGCCATAGCCGGAGCGCCATCTACTACTCTGTGGTCAAATGTCAGGCTCAGGGTCATCATATGGCGAATGGTGATCTCACCGGCAAATACAGCCGGCTTTTCTATCACACGGCCAACGCCGAGAATTCCGGTCTCCGGCGGGTTAAGCACCGGTGTGAAACCATCCACGCCGAGCATGCTGGCATTGCTTATGGTAAAAGTGCCGCCAGTAACCTCTTCTATTACCAGCGCACCTTCTCGTGCCTTTTGCGCCAGTTCCCTTGCTTCTTT
>CAZSON010000116.1:6134-8695 GCA_964608375.1 uncultured Desulfobacter sp.
AAGGTCTCTGAAACGCACCATTTCGGTTACATCCACCTCGGTGAAGGTAGTTAGCTGGGCTGTGTTTTGCAAGCTGGCGTGCATATTGTCTGCAATAATTTTACGCATTCCCTCAAAGGGGATCACCTTGACTTGCGAAGGCTCTTCTTCCGGCACAACTTTGGCCGCCGCAAGGGTACGCTCGATGTCTTGCCGGGTGATTTTACCATTTTCCCCGGTTCCGGTAATTTTAGATATATCCACGGCTTCCTGTTTAGCGATTTCGGCGGCCAGGGGGGTTATTTTGGGTGTGAGCGGTCCTTCTTCATGGAATTTGAAGACATCCGCCTCTTTTATCCTTCCATCAGGACCGGTGCCCTGTACCAATGTCAAATCAACATCCAATTCTTTTGCCACGCGACGAGCCGATGGCGTTGCCAATATTCGGCTTTTTCCCACCAACCGGGTTTCTGCTTTAGCGGTTTGGGGCTTTCCCGCTTCCGCTTTCATTGCAATCACTTTATCAGCCAGGATACCCTCAATACGTTCGGGTTGCTCCCCGGCCTGTGCAATGACCGCTAATATCGTCCCCACCGGTACGGTCTCGCCCTCCGGAACCACAACTTGAAACAGAATCCCGGTTTTCGGTGATTCTACTTTGTTTATAATTTTTTCTGTTTCAACTTCGAATAAAATTTCTCCCTTATCAACGGAATCACCTTCATGTTTATACCACATCGAGACTTTGCCGTATTTCATCGTCATGCCCAATTTCGGCATTGTTACGTGAACACTCAATTGCAAGCCCTCCTTTCAACAAAATACCACACTGACCATAGGCCCGTCGCATCGTGCGGGATCAACTTTCACCGATTATTGTGTGTTTTATAAACAAAATCAACAGAATAATTAAGATCAAATTTGACATTTGAACGTCTGTTCGGTAATCTGCATATTACACTGACCATCAAAGATGAATCAAACCGATTGAGGATACGGGGGAAGACCATGGATACTATTTTTACCAATGCACACATATTAACGATGGAAGATAAAACGATTCACGCCGAGGCCGTGGCCGTAAAGTTCGGTCGGATTTGCCGAATCGGAGCCAGGCAGGAGATTGAAAATCTGACCGGCCCCGCCACCGAGCTCATTGACCTCAAAGGCCGGACCCTGCTTCCCGGCTTTGTTGATACCCATAATCATTTCTCTCTTTATGCCCTGCTTATCGACCAGGCGGATTGCCGGCCGGCGGCAGGATGTGTGCGATCAGGAGATGTACTGGAAGCTCTCCGTGCAAGAGCGGAAAATGCCCCACCGGGGACCTGGGTGATGGGTTGGGGATATGCGCCTTATCTGCTTGACGATCAAAAAGAGTTGACGCGGGACGACCTCGATCAGGCATCGGAAAAACATCCGATCTGTCTGGTCCACGTCTCTGTCCACGGTGCGGTGGTCAACAGCCTTGCCCTGAAGGAGTTGGGTTTTGCAAAGGCAACGCCCGATCCGCCCGGTGGAAGGATCCAAAGGGATGAAAGCGGGAATCCGAATGGGATCTTAAACGAATCGGCCTTCATGGGTCCTATTTTTTTCAACCGGCCTTCCATCTATGGGAAAATGATGTCCGGGTATGATAACAAAGGAAGGGCTGAAATGATGAGCCGCTGCGCTGCATACTACCACCGACTCGGCCTTGTCGGTGCCCACGATCCGTTTGTAGACCCCTTGACACTTCGCAGCTATCAGGACGCGGCCGATGCCGGACTCCTTCAATTCCGGGTCAATACATACAGCCTCAACCTTTGGGCGGACTCACTTTTGTCGACCGGTATCAACCGGGGGTTTGGATCGGAATGGGTAAAAATCGGGGCCATTAAAATATTCATGGACGGGGGGATGAGCAGCCGCACTGCAGCTGTGTTTGAGCCTTATGTGGGCGGTGGAGGCGGAACTGGTATTCTCAATTACGATCAGGCGGGCATCAACCACGAAATCGATAAATTTAACCGGGCCGGATACCAGATATCGGTACATGCACAGGGAGATCGTGCACTGGACATGCTCATTCGGGCTTTTGAGCGGGTCATGCGAAATGGCAACCCGCTGCGTCATCAGATCGTTCACGCCGGGAATCTGACCGATACACAGATCGATCGCGTCGGAACGCTCGGTCTTTACATTGCCAGCCAAGCCAATTTTTTCTCACTTCTCGGTGATGGATTCATCGAAGCTTACGGCCCGGTTCGTTCCCAAAAGCTCTACCGTTTTCAAACTCTTTTGAAGAGAAACATAAAATTGGCCCTTTCCTCCGATTGCCCGGTGGCGGACCCCAACCCTCTCATCGGCATTCGCGATGCTGTCTGCAGGAGGACGGGCAGCGGGAAAGCGATTGGGCTCTCTGAATCGATCACAGCTGAACAGGCCTTGAAGCTTTACACCCGAGAGGCGGCTTATTTTTCCTTTGAAGAAAAAGATGCCGGAACTCTGAAAATCGGGAAAAGGGCTGATCTGGTTGTGTTGGATAAAGACCCAAGAAAGGTGCCTGCGGAACAGATCCCCACCTGCCGGGTAAAAATGAC
>CAZSON010000117.1:0-8660 GCA_964608375.1 uncultured Desulfobacter sp.
TATATATTTGCAGAAGGCCTCGGATACAGGGAGAAATATCCCTTTGCTTTCAATGGCCTTATACGTCATTCCCAAAGAGCGTAACAATTCGGTCCGTCCGATTTCAAACCACCGGAAATAGTTGGCATTATAGGCAAAGCCCATTTTGTCGGTATCGCCGTATATGACGCGGCTGAATGTTCTATTTTTCAGCAATGGTCGCCTCCGGCATGGTCTCCAATAATTTTGAGAATGATATGTTTAAGCTCATCATAATTGTATGAAACCGGCAGGTCCGGGAACTCACGTTTTATATTGTCCGGCGGTCTGAACAAAATACTGCTGTCCGCTGCCATCAGCATGCTGATATCATTGTAGGAATCCCCGATGCCGATGACCTTGTAGTTAAGATGTTTTAAGGAGATGGCGGTTTTTTGTTTTCCATCTTCCTGACGAAGGTTGTACCCTGTTATAGACCCATCCGGCCCGACAGACAGCGAATGACAAAAAAGCGTGGGCCGGCCAAGTTTATCCAATAACGGACCTGCAAATTCCACAAAGGTATCGCTGACAACGATAACCTGGAGATTTTCACGGAGCCAGTTTAGAAATTCCACCGCCCCGTCAAGCGGTTCCATGTCCCGGATGATTTTTGTAATATCCTGTAATTTAATCCCATTTTCATCCAGGATGGAAAGCCGTTTTTTCATCAATATATCATAATCCGATATGTCGCGGGTGGTCAGCTTCAATTCTTCGATTCCTGTTTTCTCTGCGACATTTATCCATATTTCCGGGGTGAAAATGCCTTCCAAATCCGAACAGATAATATGCATATAATCTCTCTTGGTGAAATCCATTTATTGTATCAAACTTGATGAACTCGCAAAAGGTCATTTACGAAACCATCAAACTTTAATCCTGGCTGTTTTTATCTTCAATCCGGATCAGAACCGGTTTATCCGAGACCACATTCAGCCGGGAAATTTCAGCCAGCGCTTTTATGACATCCGCCTCCTCGGCCAGATGGGTCAGCATGACAAGCGGAACAGAACCGTTGGTTTTTCGTCCTTTCTGATGGACCGATTTAATGCTGATCTCAAATTTGCCCAGGATACCGGCAATTTTGGAGAGCACACCCGGGCGATCGAGGGCGGAAAACCTGAAATAATAGTGGGTTCGGATCTTTTCAATCGGTATCAAAGGAATGTTTCGTATATGATCTAGCGGGTATGAAAGGAGCGGAACCCTGGCGGTGCTGCTTGTCAAAAGATTGCGTGCAAGATCTACCAGATCGCCCACTACTGCACTGGCGGTCGGCATCATACCGGCCCCGTGTCCATATAACAGAATATTACCCACTGCATCGCCTGTAATGGTGACTGCATTGAGCGTACCTTTGACATTTGAAAGAAGATTGTCAAATGGGATCATGGCCGGATGCACTCTGGATTCGACCGCGCTCCCCATATTTTTGCTGATCGCAAGAAGCTTGATGTTGTATCCGAACTGTCTTGCAAACTCGATATCCAGCGGAGTTATCCCGGAGATGCCTTCAATATAGATATCTTTTAAATTGATTTTCATTCCGTAGGCCAGGGCGGTGAGGATGGCGAGCTTGTGGGCCGTATCGATCCCTTCCACATCGAGGGTCGGGTCTGCCTCAGCATATCCGTTTGCCTGCGCTTCTGAAAGCGCATCTTCAAAACGACTCCCATCGTCTGTAATTTTCGATAAGATGTAATTGCAGGTACCATTTAAAATGCCGACCATCGATGCAATCCGGTTGCCTACCAAAGATTCGCGTATCGATTTAATGATCGGCATACAGCCGCCCACACTTGCTTCAAAGGCGAGATCGACTCCTTTGTCTGCGGCTGCCTTGAAGAGAAAATTTCCCTGGCTGGCAAGAAGCGCCTTATTTGCTGTAACCACCTGTTTTCCGTGATCGATGGCCTTTAAGATGATCCGCTTGGCAATTTCTTCTCCTCCGATCATTTCAACCACAATATCAATGTCAGGGTCATTGATCGGTTCAAAGACATCCGTAGTTAGTCTGATACCCTCAAAATCGATGCCCCGGTCTGTTTTCAGGTCCAGGTCCGCGATATATTTCAGGTTTAAGATCGCCCCGATTCTGGATTGGATAAGATTTCGGTTTTCGATGAGTATTTTTGCAACGCCGCTGCCCACGGTACCACAGCCGAGTAAACCGATGTTAATTTTTCCCATAAAAATTGCTCCTATGTATGATTGACAATTTCGTAAAAAGTCATTTGTGAACGCCTTTATCGGCCTGCTGAAGGTACAGGCGTAACTCATTACAATATCATGGATTCAATGTCAAAAAAATTGTTTTGACATTTACATCAATCCTGTTTAGCATTTTATCTGTTATAATCTCTTTCATTGGCGCTTAGACAGCCGGGCGAAATGGATTGAAACTCCTTGCTGGAAGCAACAGGGCATATTTACACAGTTTCAATTCAAATTTTTCAATCAAAAAGGGTTCCAGGAATCAAATGACCGAATCTCTCACCTATGCGGCGTCAGGTGTCGATATCGACAAGGCCAACCGCTTTATCTCTGCGATCAGAAAAATTGCACAGCAGACTCCCAGATCCGGCGTAATGGGTGACATTGGAGGTTTCGGCGGCCTTTTTTCACTCAATGTCGAAGGGATGGAAAGGCCGGTTCTTGTCAGTTCTACCGATGGCGTAGGAACCAAGCTGAAAATTGCGTTTATGATGCACAAACATGATACCATCGGAATTGATCTGGTGGCCATGTGTATCAATGATATTGCCGTCCAGGGTGCGAAACCGCTTTTCTTTCTCGATTACCTCTCGATGGGAAAACTGGAAACCGAAATTGCCACTGAGATCATAAAAGGGATAGCCGATGGGTGCAATAATGCGGGTTGTGCCCTTATCGGCGGTGAAACCGCTGAAATGCCCGGGCTGTACCAGCCGCATGAATATGATCTTGCAGGATTCGCCATCGGCATCGTTGATAACAGCAAAATCGTGGATGGTTCGGAGATCGGGGTCGGGGATAAACTGATCGGCATTTCGTCGAGCGGGCTTCACAGTAATGGATATTCTCTCGTCCGTAAACTCTGCTTTGAGATTCTGAAACTTGAAATTGACTCCCATGTGCCGGATCTGGGTAAAACCATTGGCGAAGAGCTTTTGATACCGACCAAGATCTACTCAGAGATCATACACGGCCTTTTAAGGAGTAGTTCGATCCTCGGCCTTGCCCATATCACCGGTGGCGGCATTGTTGATAACATTACCCGTATTTTACCCAAAGCGTGCAGCATTTTATTAAACCGGGGAAGTTGGGAGGTGCCTCCGATTTTTGATTTTCTCCAGAAGACCGGCAAGATATCGGATGCAGAAATGATGCGAACCTTTAACAACGGCATCGGATTGATAGCCGTGGCACCGGCCGATGGGGTCGACGATATTCTGGAACGGGTGGGCGCGATGAACGAGAAAGCATCCGTTATCGGCGAAATCATTGAGCGCAAAACCACCGATTCGAGAATTAAGTGGGCTTAGCCCATGGTTTATACATTTCCCGCGCTATCATTTTTTCTTTGCCTCATATTTACACCGATTATCCGTCGGATCGCATTAAAGAAAGAATGGATCGCGTATCCGGCCAAGGAACGCTGGCATAAAAAACCAACAGCCCTGTTGGGAGGGATTGCGATATATTTGAGCATGTCGATCCCTCTTTTGCTTGCGGCAGATTTTTCAGTCCTCCTATCACAAGGTATCCTCACATCGGGTCAAAGGCAATTAGTTCCAATCGAGACGGTCGGCTGGTTGGGAATTACTTTTCTTTTTTTGCTGGGATTACTGGACGATTTTATCCATATCAAACCGCACTCAAAACTGGTAGGCCAGATAATGGTTGCTTCCCTGGTTGCCTTTTTGGGTTTTCGTCTTCAGTGGTTCACATCCCTTACCTTCGATACCATGGTTACCATTGTCTGGATAGTCGGCATTACCAATGCGTTTAATCTTCTCGACAACATGGACGGGCTTTGTGCCGGTGTCGGCATGATTGCCGCCTTGTGTTTTGTCTGGCTTTATTTGGAAAGTGTTCCTCAAGCGGCGCTTATGGCGATGATTCTCGCCGGCGCCCTGGCAGCGTTCCTCATATATAATTTTCATCCGGCCTCTATATTCATGGGAGACAGCGGAAGTCTGTTGATCGGTTTCACACTCTCCCTGTTGACCCTCAGTTATCCGGCTGAAATAGCCCCCAACAGACTGTCCCTTTATGCGGTACCGATCATGATCCTGATGGTTCCTATCCTGGATACCTCAATGGTCACATTGATACGGATCCTAAGTGGCAGAAAGGCTTCCGTGGGCGGGAAAGACCATACTTCGCACCGGCTGGTACTGATGGGAATGACCGAAAAAGGTGCGGTCCTGTTTTTGTATGGAACCGGCGCGATTTCCGGTTTGTCTGCTATTTTTGTAAACCAAAGTGATACACTGACCTCGCCGGCTGTGATTATTCCTGTTGCGCTGTCAATCCTTTTAATGGGGGTTTACCTCGCGCAGATTCGGGTTTATCCTGAAAAGGAATTTTCACTATTGCGTGGAAAGCCGTATACTCACCTGCTTATTGAGCTTACCTACAAACGTCAGATGATCCTGGTCATCCTCGATTTTGGCCTGATCGCATTTGCTTATTATCTATCCTACCGTCTCCGGTTCGATGCCAGAACTTTTCCGATCTATTTCAAAGTTTTTCTTCAATCACTCCCGGCAGTCATTACCTGCAAAATGATCGCATTTTTCGTATTTGGCATATATAGAGGTATCTGGCGCTACATGAGCTCAAACGATGTTTTTGTCTATCTGAAGGCCTCGTTTCTGGCTTCGCTTCTGTCGATCGTCGCCGTTACCTTCATTTATCGTTTTGAGGATTTCTCAAAAGGGATTTTTATTATTGACTGGTTTTTAATCACAGGCCTGCTTCTCGGCACCAGGGGTTTTTTCCGGATTTTTCACGATACCATGAGGCGGAAAAACCTCGATGGCGAAAAAATTCTCATTTATGGCGCTGGAAGGGGCGGCGAGATCCTCCTGCGTGAAATATTAAACAATGAGAAACTGAAGGTAAAACCGATCGGTTTCATCGATGACGATCCATTGAAAATCGGAAAGAAACTTCAAGGATACCCCATTCTCGGCGGAATTGAGAATCTTGTATCTTTGTTTAAAAAAAATGACATCAATGGTTTGCTCGTATCGTTTACAAACAGAGATTCAGAAAATTTTGAGAGAGTCAAAAGCTTCTGCCGAGCAAGGGGTCTTTTCTTAAAACAGTTTCTTATCCATGTTGATGATGTCGATCTTGAAAGTTGAACCATGATTGTCCTCGGTATTGAATCTTCGTGTGATGAAACTGCGGCAGCGATTGTTGCCGACGGTTCCAGGATTTTATCCTCTGAGGTGGCATCTCAGATCGCCGTGCATCATCGCTATGGCGGAGTGGTGCCTGAGCTTGCATCAAGAAAGCATATCGAAGCGATTGTTCCTGTTGTAAAGGCGGCGTTCCGGACAGCAGGTGTTAGCTATGGAGCAATCGACGGTATCGCAGCCACCCAGGGACCCGGGCTGACCGGATCATTGCTGGTCGGGTTTTCCTTTGCAAAGTCTTTTGCATTTGCGCTTAATCGGCCTATGATAGGTGTCAACCATCTTGAAGGGCATATCAACGCGCTTTTTTTGGGAACGAATCCACCCCCTTTTCCGTTTGTGGCAGTTTTAGCCTCCGGGGGGCATACCGCTATCTACCATGTTAGATCTTACACCGAGATAAAGCAGATGGGGCAAACGCGGGATGATGCTGCCGGAGAAGCGTTTGACAAAGTGGCAAAAATGCTGGGACTCGGATATCCCGGCGGCGTTGTGATCGACCGGCTGGCCCGAAGTGGCGATCCGGGTAAAATCGTCTTCCCCCGAACCTATCTGGACAAGTCCACCTTTGATTTCAGCTTCAGCGGTTTAAAGACGGCGGTCAAACGCCACGTTCAGGAAATCCAAGATAAATATGAGGACCAAGTACCGGATATTGCGGCTGGATTCCAGGAATCGGTCGTGGATGTTTTATCTTATAAAGTGATACGGGCTGCCGGGGAAATGCACTGTGATCATCTCGCACTGGTGGGGGGGGTGGCGGCAAACAGCCGGCTAAGAGAAAAGGTTGAACAGGATGCGGCCCTTCAAGGGCTCCAAGTTCATATCCCTTCTCTTGATCTTTGCGGCGATAATGCCGCCATGATTGCAGCCGCAGGTTACCATTATTTAATCGATGGAATTCAATCTGATATGACAGCGGATGTTTACTCAAGGGCGCCGAGGTTTTGATTTATCGGGGCTTTTTAGGTTTGCATCAGATATTTTTCTTTGAGTTTTACGATTCGTTTTACCGATTCTTTTCCTTTTAATTTTTGATTCCGGGAACTGCACATTCCATTACATAACGCTTCAAATGCCTCCCTTATCTTCTGTCTGCTGTGGCATATCAGCACGAGATCAATATCGGCAGACAGTATCTGTGTGATCACGGTTTTGACCGTATAATATTTTTGAATCGCCTCCATGTCTAGATCGTCTGTAATGACGATCCTATCAAATCCCATATGTTCCCGGAGAAGCTGTTTTGCAATCTTGGTCGACAAACTCGCCGGCCAATCCGGATCGATTTTGGAGTATCGTACATGGGAAAGCATGATACCGGATACGTTGTGCTCGATGGCTGCCTTAAACGGGATCAGGTCCTGAGATTGCAGAATGGAAAGATCCTCATTGATGACCGGCATTTCAAAATGAGAATCGACGGTGCTGCGCCCGATTCCCGGAAAGTGTTTTGCGACCGCCATGATCCCTCGTTGCTGAAGATTTTCGATGACTTTTACTCCAAGGCGCGACGCCTGCGCCGGATCAGCCCCAAATGACCTCTTTTTCATTACGCTTCTGATATATCCGGGAGCTACATCTAAGACAGGAGCCATATTCATGTTCACCTCAACACCCTTTAGCTCCTTGCCGGAAACAGCCCCAAAATGAACCGCATCCGCTTCACCCTTCA
Source organism: uncultured Desulfobacter sp. (assembly GCA_964608375.1). Lineage (GTDB taxonomy): Bacteria > Desulfobacterota > Desulfobacteria > Desulfobacterales > UBA2156 > UBA2156. The sequence goes on from CAZSON010000117.1 coordinate 7,105, forward strand.
TCGCCGAATTGCCCGGAAAATGAGTGAAAGGTTTCTTTAGCCTGACAACCTCTCCCCCTTCATGGTCGATGGCAATAAAGAGATGGGGTTGACCGCACGCCTCGGCATAATCCTGAACCGATCGGCACAACCGCCTTATTTGGTCGGGAGTTGATAAATTCCGGCCAAAAAGAATAACGCCCCCCACTTTTATCGTATCGATAAGAAACATCAGGTTCCTGTCGAGTTCCGTGCCCCTGAATCCCACCATAAGCCGCTGACCGGCCAACTGTTCTTCTGAAAGTGTTTCAATATCCACAGTCATGTCCAACCGAATGCTAAAGGGTTAAAAATCGATGGATTCGCAAATGGCTTTTTGCGAGATTGTTAAAATCATTATTTCCTTTTTCTTAATTGATATTTTTTTACAGCCCTGATGTGATCTTTAAGATTGGTTGAAAACTGGTGCGTCCGATCTCTTTTTGAAACAAAGAAAAGATAGTCGGTATCTGCCGGGTATAAGGCGGCTTCCAGTGCCTTTCGGCCGGGATTGGCTATAGGGCCGGGTGGCAGGCCTTTGATCTGATAGGTGTTGTAAGGGGTGAAGGTGGCAAGATGTTTTCGGGTAAGATTGCCGTCAAAGTTCTTTAAACCGTAAATAACCGTCGGATCACTTTCGAACCGCATCCGTTTTTTCAACCGGTTGTGAAAAACAGATGAGATGATCGGCCGTTCAAAAGGCGCACCGGTCTCCTTTTCGATGATGGATGCAAGGGTTACAATTTCATGAACAGAGAGCCCAAGTTTGCTTGCCTGCTGCGTCCATTCGGGAGAAAATACAGACCAAAACTGTTTTATCATTGTCGATATGATCTGTTCTGCCGTGGCCCCTTTCTGAAAATAATAGGTATCCGGGAAAAGATAGCCCTCAAGCGTGTCTGCTTCAATTCCGGCCCGTTTTGCCCACGAGGCATCTTTTGCTATTTTCAAAAAGGGAGCTTTCGGTCCCCACCCTGAATCAGCCGCGAGGGTTGCAATTTGATATAGATTATACCCTTCAGGGATTGTCAATCGGTAAAGCCGAACTTTTCCCCTGACCAACACCTTAAATATTTCAGATGGTGACATGGCGCCGGACAGAAGGTATTCACCTGCTTTAATCCGTTTATCATACCCCCTAAAAACAGCAATCATCTTAAATTTAAAACGATTTTTTACAATATTCATCTCATGAAGCTTTTTTAAGGTGGTATGAAAAGCCTGACCTGTGTAGACGGTCATCTTTTTTTTAATGTGGTCGGGACCTGCCGGTTTTGTAACATAGATGTTCAACTCAAGAAACAGCGAAGACGCGGCTGAAAATAATAAAAACAACAGGATGAAAAAGAATGCGCCTATTTTTTTCAATCTTTTGTTTTTCCTCGAACATAGCGGCTTAAGCAGGTCTAATTCGGCAAACGGTGATAGATATACTCAAAACCGGGGTCGATTGTCAAAGGTTTACCCGACTGTCCACTAATTGTCGCCAAACCTTCTCTCTTGATTTATCTGCAGATATGTTTATTCTCAACTCAATA
>CAZSON010000118.1:0-8630 GCA_964608375.1 uncultured Desulfobacter sp.
AGCTGAATGAACTTAATACGGCAATGTCTTTCCGCATAGACTAAATAATGAGAGATAAATAAAGGAGCAGGCAATGTCTATCATCACTATCTCCCGGGGGAGTTATTATCTGGTGAAAGAAATTGCGGAAAAGATCGCCCAAAAGTTGGACTTTGACTGTTTTTCCCGGGATACACTGATCGAAACATTGGGCGAATTTAAAATACCGGAAATCAAGCTTATCCGAAATATTCAAGATGCCATTTCGGTTCTGGATCGGTTTCCATACGGAAAAGAAAGATACATCGCAAGTATGAGATTAGCAGCGCTGAAGCAGTTCCAAAAAGATAATGTTGTTTACCATGGACTGGCGGGTCATATTTTTGTTCAGGATATCTCCCACGTTCTTAAAGTTCGAATAATCCAGGATCTGGAGATGCGGGTAGAAGGAGAGATAAAACGAGAAAATATTTCTGCCGAAGAGGCGCGGTATATTCTGGAAAAAGACGATGACGAACGCCGTAAATGGAGCCTCTATCTCTATGGAATCGATATCCAGAATCCGAGCCTTTACGACGTAGTGTTAAATATCGGTGATATTACTGTGGATCATGCCATCGATACGATTATAAGTGCAGCAAAGCTTTCATGTTTCAAAACTACCGCAGAGTCGCAAAATAGAATCGATGATTTAGCATTAGCAGCCCGGGCACGGGTAGCTTTATTTGAATTTCCGAGCGCCAGCATTTCGGCCAAGGGTGGAAAGATATTTGTGGAGGTAAAAGCCCCGTTGGCCCAACAAAAAACAATAGTGCCGAACATTGAAAATGCGTTAAAAGATATTACAGAAGTGAAAGATATTCAAATTCATTTTGAAGCGTACCTATGAGACGTTGCTATGGTAAGAGAAGCTGTCAGAATTAAATCGACCGGCTCTTTTTTGCCGCCAAAGGTGTTGACCAATTTCGATTTGGAAAAGATGGGTTTGGATACCAGTGATGACTGGATAGTTCAGCGAACCGGGATTAGCGAGCGAAGGATAGCAGAGCCCGGTGTTGCAGCGTCGGACCTCGGATATGAGGCCGCCCTAAGAGCCCTCGATATGGCTGGCAGCGATGCTAAATCGCTTGATATCATTATCGTGGCGACGATCACCCCCGATACCTGCTGCCCTTCTGCTGCCAACTGGCTGCAAGCGAAATTGGACGCCCCTCAAGCGGTGGCGTTCGACATTACTGCCGCTTGTTCGGGTTTTATTTTTGGACTCAATGTTGCGGAACAGTATCTGAGAAACAAAACATGCAAAAATGTCCTTGTAGTTGCATCCGAGGTTATGACGCGAACCCTCAACTGGAAAGATCGATCATCCTGTATCCTCTGGGGCGATGGGGCCGGCGCAGCCCTTTTGACTTTGGAGGAAAAAGGACACGAAATTTTATCCACCCATATCCATAGCGACGGTGCCAAAGGGAAGGATCTCCTGCTGCCCGGAGGTGGATCAAAGACGACCCCCATTTCCCACGAGAGTGTGGAAAAAGGACTTCACCATCTCAACCTGATTGAAGCCAACTTTAGCTTTAGAGTGGCTGTAAAGCATTTCATTAAGTCAATTAAAGAGGCTGTCAGGTTTAATAACCTCCAAATAGGAGATATCGACTGGTTTATTCCCCATCAGGCGAACATTCGAATGTTTCAGTCTATTGGCAACACGCTGAAAATTCCGATGGACAAATTTTATATAACCATTGACAAATATGGAAATATTTCTTCCGCATCCTGCGCTATTGCGCTTGATGAAGCGGTTCGGGATCGTACAATCAAGCCGGGTGATTTGGTATGCTTACCCGTTTTTGGCGGTGGATTGACATGGGGTGCTGCTCTTATCAGGTGGTAATAGTGTCGGGATCATCATATTTTTTTTAGGTGCAATTACAAATTATGATACAGCTTATCAGAGGATTTAAAGATATTCTTCCGGGAGAAGTCGAGCTTTGGCAGGCGATAGAAAAGACGGCCGTTTCTACCTTTGATGATTTTGGTTTTAAAGAAATCCGAATTCCGATTATGGAAAAAACCGAGCTTTTTTCAAGAAGTATCGGAGAAAATACAGATATCGTGGAAAAAGAGATGTATACCTTTCCGGATCGTAAAGGAGATCTGATTACTTTGCGGCCGGAAGCAACCGCGTCTGTGGTCCGGTCTTATATCCAGCATAAGCTTTATATAGGTGACCCTGTCAAGAAACTTTACACCATCGGCCCGATGTTTCGCAGGGAGAGACCCCAGAAGGGAAGGTACAGGCAGTTTTATCAGATCAATGCCGAGATTTTCGGCATTGATTCCCCGTTGGCCGATGCCCAACTCATCTTTTTGCTCGTAACGCTCTTTTCCAGATTGGCGGTGGCGGATGTAGAAGCCCATATTAATTCTCTTGGCTGCCCTATCTGCCGGCCCGGATTTAAGGAGGCCCTTATTAATTTTTTGTCTAAAATCGAGGCGAAACTTTGCTCGGACTGTATTAGAAGAAGCAAACAAAATCCGTTAAGGGTGCTAGATTGCAAAGTGCCTTCCTGCAGGGAAATAATGACGGATGCACCTTCCATACTCGATTTTCTTTGCCGCGAATGTGTCAGGGACTTTAAGATTTTAACCAATTCTCTTGAGCATCTCAACATTTCGTTTATCATCGATAAGCGCTTGGTCAGGGGGCTTGACTATTATACCCGCGCTACATTTGAAATTCAAACCGGAGCTTTGGGCGCGCAAAGTGCTGTTGCCGGCGGCGGTCGATATGATGGACTTGTAAAGGCGCTTGGCGGGCCTGATCTGCCTGCAACCGGGTTTGCTATCGGTCTTGACCGCCTAACAGAGATTTCCGGTCTGAAAATCGACGATTACCAACAGACCCCCCAGATATTTATCGCTGCTCTGGGACATAGGAGCAAAATCAAGGCGTTTGAATGGATCTGCGCTTTGAACAAAACAGGCATTAGGACCGAGATGGATTTTGGCGATAAAAGTTTGAAAAGCCAGATGAAAAGGGCTAACAAACTCGGTGTAGACCATGTTTTGATTGTGGGAGAAAAGGAGTTGACCGAAGGATCGGTCGTACTCAGGGATATGATGACAAAAAAGCAGATATTTATTTCTACGGATGCGGTTGTTGAAAAAGTGAGTAGAAAACTGGGGGCATTACCCTTGTAATTTTCGGTTTTATCGATTTCAGTCTGATAAGATCATCTGTTTTAATCGCTTTTAAAGAGGGGGCATATTCATTGTCAGATGTACTAGGAAAAATGCGACGGACACACCACTGTAACGAGCTGTGCGGAAATGATTTTGGTAAAGAGGTAGTGCTCATGGGCTGGGTACAACGCCGAAGAGACCACGGAGGCGTCATCTTTGTGGATCTGCGGGACAGAGAGGGTATCACCCAGGTCGTTTTTAATCCAAAGGTGGATAAAGAGATACATGAGAAAGCCCATGCGATTCGAAATGAATATGTTATCGGCGTTTGTGGAAATGTGGATAAAAGGCCGGATGGAATGACCAACCCCAATCTAAAGACCGGCGAGATTGAGATTTTGGTAACAGATCTTAAAATTCTAAACCCTGCGAAAACACCCCCCTTTTTAATTGAAGACACAGTTGATGTATCTGAAACGATTCGTCTCAAATACCGCTATCTCGATTTAAGACGCCCCCAACTTCAACACAATATCATCCTAAGGCACAGGGCTGCCGAATCGATACGAAAATATTTGAACAAACTCGGATTTCTTGACATTGAGACACCGGTTTTAACTCGAAGCACTCCCGAAGGCGCCAGAGACTATGTTGTACCCAGCAGGGTCAATCCGGGTCAATTTTATGCCCTGCCCCAATCCCCTCAGATATTTAAACAACTGCTGATGATATCCGGTTTTGACCGATATTACCAGATTGTCCGATGCTTCAGAGACGAAGATCTCAGGGCCGACCGACAACCGGAATTTACCCAGATCGATTTAGAAATGTCGTTTGTGGACGAGGACGATATCATGGAAATTACCGAAGGCATGCTTGTGGTTCTTTTCCAAGATGTTCTTGATAAAGAAGTCGAGCGTCCTTTTCTAAGAATGCCTTATGCCGAAGCGGTTGATCGGTTTGGTCTGGACAAACCGGATATCCGTTTTGATCTGGAGTTAAAAGATATTTCAGATATTACAAAAGATTCGGGTTTCAAACTCTTTGCCAATGCCGTGAAGCAAGGTGGCATTGTTAAAGCGTTGAATGCCAAAGGGTGCATTAATTTCTCACGAAGAGAAATTGATGATTTCACAACATTCGTTTCAGTTTACAAAGCCAAAGGGCTTGCATGGATAAAGGTCCACGAGAAAACGTGGCAGTCTCCGATCGCAAAATTTTTCAGCGATGAAGAAAAAGCTGCATTAAACAAGCGCCTTGATGTTAAGCCCGGCGATTTGCTCTTCTTTGTTGCCGATCAATCAAAAATAGCAAATGAGGCCCTGGGGCATCTCAGAAACCACCTTGGAAAAAAACTTGGGCTTATAGACGAAAATGCATTCAGGTTTTTATGGATAACCCATTTTCCGCTTATGGAATATGATGAAATCGAACAACGGCTTCAATCACTCCATCATCCTTTCACCGCCCCCTTTGAGGATGATTATGATTTGCTTCAAGATTCCCCCCTTTCTGTAAGATCGAGAGCATATGATCTGGTGTTGAATGGATCAGAGATCGGTGGCGGAAGCATCCGTATCCATCAAAAAGATATACAGGAAAAGATTTTCGAGAGCCTGGGAATAAAACGCGAAGTTTATGAGGAAAAGTTTGGCTTTCTGCTTTCCGCACTTCAAGCAGGAGCCCCACCGCACGGAGGAATTGCCTTCGGTCTCGATAGAATAGCGATGATCCTCTGTGGAGCCCCCTCCATCCGTGATGTTATTGCATTTCCAAAAACACAGAAGGCTTCATGTCTTCTCACAAATGCACCTTCCGAGGCAACCCGATCTCAACTCGAAGAGCTTTCTTTAAAGGTCAGTCTGGGCTAAGCTCAGTTGAAAATTGACCTTTACTGACCTTTTTCGTCAGCCGCTTATTTAAGGGGAGTGCTTATGCATGTGACATTTTATGGCGGAGTCAGGGAAGTCACCGGATCCATGCATCTTATTACCACTGAAACGGATCACATACTTCTCGATTGTGGCCTTTTTCAGGGAAGGCGAAAAGAGACCGAACAAAAAAACAACGTGTTGCCTTTTGATCCGGGAATTATAACCAATCTTTTGCTTTCCCATGCGCACATTGACCACTCGGGCCGCATTCCCTTTCTAACAAAAAATAAGTTTAACGGCCGTATCGTCTGCACACGGGCAACAGCAGATGCGTGTGAATACCTTTTGCTCGATTCCGCACACATCCAGATGTCGGATGCAGACTATCTCAATTATAAAACTGCCCGGTCACATCTTAACCGTATGGGTTCAGAACATTTTGGAAAAAAGTCGGCTAAAAGGGATGTCGATAAGATGAAGAAAAGCTTAAAGAAAAATCGACATCAGTTGAACATCGATTGCATACTTGATTTAATCAAAGAGAATCATCTGGAAAGGGTAAATCCCCTCTATACGGTCGATGACGCGCAGAAAGCACTCAACTATTTTGCTGGATACCCTTATCGTTATCCGATCACCATAGGAAATGGCATATCGTGTAGACTGTATGAAGCCGGTCATATCCTAGGATCGGCCATCAGTATAATGAAAATCCGTGAAAACGGGCACGCCTATACGATCTGTTATACCGGAGATATCGGGAGGTTTGGAAAACCGATTCTCAAAGACCCATCGATCGATTTTGAACAAGACGACCGTGAGATAAACTTGTTGATCATGGAGAGCACATATGGAAACCGCTATCATGAATCTGTAGTTGATCTCAAACCCCGATTAAAAAAAATTCTGATAGAAGCCACGGATCGGGGCGGATCAATTCTAATCCCATCATTTGCTTTTGGCCGAACACAGGAGCTTCTATACCTGCTGCATGAACTCTACAATGAAGATCAGGTGCCTCGAATTCCGATTTATGTGGATAGCCCCCTGGCAACCAAAATAACCCGAGTGTTTGGCGAGCACCCCGAACTCTATGATCGTGAAACCCACGAACACTTTCTTGAACATGGCCAAAATCCTTTTATGGCTGAACAAATGCATTTTATTAGTTCAGTGGCGGAATCGATGGATCTCATGCGAGAAGAAAAGCCGCATGTTGTGATCTCTGCTTCAGGAATGTGCGAGGGGGGACGTATCCTACATCACCTGAGGTATAAAATTCATCAATCGCGAAACACCATTCTACTGGTAGGTTACATGGCGCAAAACACCTTGGGTCGCCGAATCCTTGAACAGGGTACAGCTTATGAAAAGAGGGGGAGGAGCGGACCGGCGCCGATTCTAAAATTTCTAAACAAAGCATATCCCCTGAAAGCCCATGTTGTAAAAGTAGGTGGATTCAGTGCCCATGCGGATAAAACCGAAATGCTTCGCTTTCTCAAACAATCGAATTTGAGGATAAAGCAAATTGCACTTGTTCATGGAGAGGAAGATCAAACGTTCGCTTTTGCCAGGTGGTTAGGTAAAGAAGGGTTTTCGGTGAAGGTGCCAGCTGCCGGTGAAACGATCAATATCATATAACTCAAAGATTCCGGCATATCATGTAGGGAGATATCGCTTCGGACTTTAAAGGGGTTGATTTGGATCGTAAAACATGCCGAAAGAGTTAACGCACTGGATCTTAGCTGAAAAGGCTTATCGAATGCTTGAAGCCAAATCAGGGTTAAAGGCGATTATAAAACAGTATAAAAATCTATATCTATCGGGCGCGGTAATTTTGGATACACCCTTTTACATGGTCTACGGGAACGGAAAAGATGTAATGTATAAAGTGGCTGCTCAATTGCACGACAACCCTATAAACAGGGCTGATTTTGGCACCAGGATTATCGCGCGGTTTCCTCCTCAAATGACTGAGGCGATTATCGCACTGCTGCTAGGCGTCATCACCCATATTCATGCGGACAGTTCCTTTCACCCCATGGTCTTTTATTTTAGTGGGAAAAAAGATCCGGCAGATCAGAAAACCAGCAAAACAGCCGGTTATCGTCATCATAAGTTGGAAACTTTTTTAGATCTATATTTCAAAGAATCATTCCAACTTGAAAACGGGGGCCTATTTTCGAATATTCTGGACAAAATTGAGATAGACAAAAAAATATATCTGGATATCCTTTCGGCACTCTATAAATTGGATATGAACATTGATCGTTTCCACATAGAAAAATCCCTCTTAATGCATCGGACGATCCAGGCTATGTTTGATAAAAATTTGCCAAGAATTATTTTTAAATTACTCAATACCATTCCCGGACTCGATTTTAGGGAATATCTTTCCAATTTTTATCCGCAGCATAAACCAAAAGCCGATTCGCTATTTCTTTCTCCATTTACATATCGGCATCCGGTTACCGGAGAAAATTTCCAGCATTCCGTCACCGACCTTGAATCCCATGCCCTTCAAGGCATCCTGGACATGTTTCACAGCATCGAACAGTATCGGGATGGGGGTTCTTTTGTGGAAGGATTTAGACGATTAAAGGGGTCCAGCCTGTATACCGGTATGGCTGGTCGTTCAGGATCCGAGATGAAGTATTTTGATCCAAATAGAGATCTCATGAAATTGATTGGTGATTAGAAGCGGTGTTAAAATCCTGATTTTTCAACTTTTAGCGTCTATATGATTTGTGTCATCATCTGCAATTTTAATGGTTGATTGAAATTTTTCCAGTACATTCTTGTTTGCATAATCGACGCTGACGTCTTCTTCAAGCAGTTCATCAAGATCGGAGCTTTCGTCTGCGAGGGTGTCTAAATCCATATCAGGTTCCTGGTTCTTTATTAACAAATCGTTATCATTAAACAAAAGCTCCACCGATTGCTTGTCGCCGGAGAGATAGATGGTTGCGACCGCTTCGGCTATTTTTTTTGCATAGTGACCGATTGGATACATATTTTGAGTCCTCAAATTAGAAATCAGGGCATCCCCTCCTTTCTCGATTGCGGCCTCAATCATCTCGTCCTCATATGCCTCTTCGCAGAGGAGGGCAAACTTATCCTTATCAAGTTCGGCGAACTCACGGATGATCAGTTCTTTTTTGTCAGAATTTTTGACAATTAAATATTTTTGCTTCATGTATAATCTCCTTTAAATCATAATAATGCGATGAGCCGGATAGTCAAAAATTTTTCCAGGGGAAACTTCCGGCCTGCTTCAGACAGGCTGCCCCGCTCAAAGCTCCTAAAAAAATATTGACTATAACAGATTCAAATGATAATTACAAATATTTTTGCATACTCGGAGGGATGGCCGAGTGGTTTAAGGCGACGGTCTTGAAAACCGTTGAGCGAGTAGCTCCGTGGGTTCGAATCCTACTCCCTCCGCCATCACTGAAAACGGAGAGATGGCCGAGCTGGCTGAAGGCGCTCGCCTGCTAAGCGAGTAAGGGGGGAAACTTCCTTCGAGGGTTCGAATCCCTCTCTCTCCGCCAAAAACAATCCAATAAGCCGGTTTGGTAAGAAGCCACGCCG
>CAZSON010000119.1:0-8626 GCA_964608375.1 uncultured Desulfobacter sp.
CCAAATGGACCGACAGATAAAAGCCAAAGATGAGTACCGGGGATTTGAACAGGGCCCCATACGACCGCCCAGCGAAGCCGGTAGCCTCCTTATCCGAGTGACACGCAATTGTCCATGGAACAGGTGTTCTTTCTGCCCGGTCTACAAAGACACACGATTTTCCACGCGACAGGTGGCGCATGTTAAACGCGACATCGATATGGTGAAGAGATATATAGATGTATTGAGAGAAAATGACGGTAAATCAGATGATATCGGTAAAATCAGGATCCCATATACAACCCAGGTCTCCGATCCTGGACAACAGCAGGCCTTAAGCGCTGCGCTCCACTGGTTTGCCAATGGGATGAAATCGATTTTTATCCAGGATGCAAACAGCCTGATTATCAAACCGGCAGAATTGATAGAAATCTTAACGTATCTGAAAAAAGCATTTCCGATGGCCGAAAGAATCACCTCATACGCCCGATCGCATACCATAGCAAGAATAAAAGATCCGGACCTGAAAGCCATAAAAAATGTCGGATTAAACAGAATCCACATCGGTCTTGAATCGGCATCAGACGCGGTTTTAAAAATGATGAACAAAGGAGTGACAAAAGCGGCCCATATTCAAGCGGGCTTAAAGGTGAAAACCGCCGGTATAGAGCTTTCAGAATATGTGATGCCCGGTTTAGGGGGGATAAAGCTTTCTCAGGTTCATGCCATGGAGACAGCAGATGCGCTCAATCAGATCAATCCTGAATTTATCAGGCTTCGCACATTAGCAATTCCAAATAATGTACCGCTTTTCGAGGAATTTACGGCGGGCCGTTTTGATAAATGCACCGACCTGATGATGGCAAAAGAGATTTTGATGTTTATCGAAAAGTTAAACGGGATTACCAGTGTTGTTAAAAGTGATCATATTCTCAATCTCTTTGAAGACGTGGAAGGGACGCTCCCCCGGGACAAAGACAAAATGACAGCGATTATCAGAACATTTCTTGACATGGATCCCAAACGGCAATGCATCTATCAGGTGGGACGGCGGATGGGGCTTTTTGCGCGAATAAGCGACATGGAAAATCCGATTCGACTGAGAAAAGTCGAAAAAGCCTGCCGGCAATTTGACATCACGCCGGATAATGTTGATGATATGGTCGATCAGATCATGACAAGATTTATCTGAGATTGTGAAACCGGTTACAACGCTTGAAAAAGCGTTTTTGCATGATAAGAGCTTCGGATAAAGGGCCCACTGGCTACCTTAGAAAAACCGAACTCAAGGGCTCTCTTTCGCCAAATATCAAATTCCTCAGGTGGAATAAACCGGGATACCGGAAGGTGTTGGGTACTTGGTTGAAGGTACTGACCTAAGGTCAAGATGCGACAGCCCGCATCGAGCAGATCCTTGAGCGTTTCCTCGATTTCCTCGGATCTCTCTCCCAGGCCGAGCATGAGGCCTGACTTTGTGGGAAGGGCGGGATCGTAAAGATGCACCTGTTTTAACAGTTCCAGGGATCGGCGGTATACCGCCTGCGGCCGGACCGAGTCGTAAAGCCGTGGGACAGTTTCGATATTATGGTTTAATATATCGGGTTGGGCGTCAACAACAGACCGGATCGATATTTTGTTCCCTTGAAAATCAGGAATCAAGACCTCCACAAGAATATCCGGTATTTTTTTTCTGATTGCATGTATTGTTTTTGCAAAGTATGCTGCACCGCCATCCGGAAGATCATCCCGGGTGACCGATGTTATCACCACATAACTGAGCTGCATTTGCTGCACCGCCTCGGCGATCCTGATCGGTTCTTCCCTGTCGGGCGGTATTGCAGGTCCATGTGAAACAGCACAAAAACGGCAATTTCGCGTGCAATGAGAGCCCATGATCAGAAAAGTGGCGGTATTGTGTGAGAAGCACTCCCAGAGATTGGGGCATTTAGCTTCCTGACATACGGTGTGAAGCCGCCCCTTGCTCAAAAGCGCCCGAACCGCTTCCTGCTCCGACCCGCCGGGCAGACGCTTTTTGAGCCATGGCGGTTTTTTAGTAGTAATCTTTGATGTCGGATTGGGTGTCATTTTTTTCATTTCAGGAGAGCGGCAGATCCGATAGGTTCTTTTTTATAAGTTCAATATTGAAGACATCCTGCAGGTGGCGCTTTAAACTTTTATATACACTATTAAGGTCGAGCGGTTTTGAGAGGATCTGTTTCATAGAGGTCATCTTAACGCCCGCCAATCCACAGGGGTTTATCCAATCAAACGGTTTCAGCACAGTGTTGACATTGAGTGCAAAACCATGGAAACTGACGCCCCTGCGAACGGCGATACCGATACTCCCCAGTTTGCAGTCCCCGATCCAGACACCACGATTCATCTGATTTCGTTCCGCACTAACGCCCCAATCGGCAACTGTTTGAATCATTACCTCTTCAAGCGCGGTGACAAAATCGACTACCCCTAAATGCATCGATCTCAAATGAACTATCGGATAACAGATGATCTGCCCGGGGCCATGAAAGGTAATGTCGCCGCCGCGTTCTATCTGAAAAACGGAAATTTTTTCTTTTTTAAGAAAATCGGTTGACACGGTCAGGTTTTTCATCCCCCGGTTTCTTCCGATGGTAAAAACCGGAAAATGCTCCAACAACAAGACCATCTCCTTATCGACTTTCCGGTTGATTCTTGCCTCCAGAAGGCGATGCTGAATCGCCAATGCTTCGTGATATGCTGTCACCGGCAGCTCGATACACAACCAGGGCCCTGTTTTTGGTTTTTGATTCATCCTGCAAGGCACGGTCGCCGGGCGGCTGCGGTCTCATCAAGTCGCCTGACCTTGCACCTTTGCGGTGCATTCTTCACCCGGTCCGGATCATGCTGAGCTTCATCGGCAATAGCGGTCAGTGCTCCAATGAAACTGTCGATATCTTCTTTTGATTCGGTTTCAGTCGGCTCAATCATCATTGCACCGTTTACGACCAGCGGGAAATAGATGGTGGGCGGATGAAAGCCGTAATCCATAAGGCGCTTGGCCATATCGAAGGTGGTAATCTTGTTTCTTTTTTGAAATTTGTCCGAAAAAACGCACTCATGCATGCAGGGTTTGTCATAGGGCAGGTGGAAGATTTTCTTTAATTTTTCCTTGATATAATTGGCATTCAGGACTGCGAGCTGGCTTGCCTTTTTCAAATTGTCGGGCCCCATGCTCAAGATATAACTGTAGGCCCTGATCATAACACCGACATTGCCATAAAAGGCATGTATTTTACCGATTGAATCCGGAAAATCTTCAGAGAGACCGTATTTTCCGTCTGTTTTGACCACACGCGGTGTCGGCAGAAAGGGTTCGAGATGCTTTCCCACGCAGACCGGTCCGGAACCAGGGCCACCCCCGCCATGAGGGGTTGAAAAGGTTTTGTGAAGATTCAGGTGCAACACATCGATACCGATCTCGCCCATATCAACGATACCGATCACCGCATTCATGTTGGCTCCGTCACAATAGACAAGGCCACCTTTTTTATGTACAATATCAGAAATTTCTCTGATGTGATCTTCGAAAAGGCCCAGTGTATTGGGGTTGGTCACCATAATTCCGGCCGTCTCCTCATCCATGATCTCCGCAAGAGCTTCAGGTGAAATGATGCCGTCCTCATTTGACTTTAAAGGGATGGAGCGAAACCCGCAGCGGCCTGCGCTGGCCGGATTGGTACCGTGTGCTGTGTCCGGAATGATGATTTTTGTCCTTTTGGCACCCTGTCGTTTATGAAATGCATGCATTAAAAGCATGCCGGTAAACTCGCCGTGGGCGCCGGCGGCAGGTTGCAAGGTAACCGCGTGCATCCCTGTGATTTCCGATAGAAAGCCTTTGAGATCAAACATCAGCTTAAGCACGCCCTGGGAGAGATCGGGCGGAAGGAGGGGATGTGCATCTGCAAAACCCGAAAGACCCGCCTGTTTTTCATTGATTTTTGGATTGTACTTCATGGTGCAGGAGCCTAACGGATACATCCCGGTATCTACCCCAAAATTCCACTGTGACAATCTTGTATAATGTCGAACCACATCCACTTCGCTCAGATCCGGAAAATCCGGTCCCGGTCCGGTCAGATTTTCACTCAGATTACCGGCTTCAACGTCTCTTGCGGGAAATGAAAATCCGTGCCTTCCGGGTCTTCCCTTTTCCCAGAGCAGCGGTTCATTTAATATCAGTCCTGATGTACCTTGATGGTCTTTCATCGTTTGATCTCCCTGACCAGCGCATCGATCATTTTTTTTGATTTTGTTTCTGTGACACAAAATAGGTAGTGGTTGGAGAGTTCCGGATAATCGGCGGCGATCGGGTACCCCGCCACTATTTTTTCCGCTAATAACTCCCGGTAACGGTTTTCAAACCCTACTGGACATTCAGCAACAAACTCATTAAAGGTGGGGCTGTCAAAACAGATGTCGAAACCGGCTTTGACCAATTGTTTTTTGAGGTATTCACATTTGTCGTGATTCAGGCGGGCTAGATACTGCAAACCGGTGGAACCGATCGAGGCCATGTATATGGCGGCAGCCAGTGCGCAAAGATTGTTATTGGTACAGATATTGGAGGTAGCCTTTCCCCGGCGGATATGTTGTTCTCTGGTCGCAAGGGTCAAAACAAAACCTCTTTTTCCATCCGCATCTTTGGTTTTTCCAACCAGGCGGCCCGGCATATTACGAACATACTTCATCCGGCTCGCAAACATGCCCAGCCCCGGCCCGCCGAACGATTGAGGAGTGCCGAAGCTTTGTCCTTCCCCGCAGACGATATCGGCACCTAGAGTTCCGGGATTTTTTAAGATGCCGTACGCCATCGGTTCGGTAAAACCGACGACTGAGAGCGCACCCTGTCTGTGGGCCATTTTGCTGACAGCCTGCAGATCCTCAATGATTCCGAAAAAGTTCGGCGATTGAACGGCAACGGCTGCAAGATCTTCAATTTCATCGAGTTTCGTAATATCGGTCTGCCCGTTTTCAAGGTATGGGAGTTCAATGACTTCATACTCCGCCGGCACCAGGTAGGTTTGAACCACCTTCCGGTAGTTTGGGTGAATACATTTTGAAACGGCAATTTTTTTTCGCCGCATGATGCGAATAGCCATCAGAAGCGCCTCGGCCAGTGCTGATGCACCATCGTAAAGCGATGCATTTGCCACTTCCATCCCCAAAAGGCGTGCAACAAGCGTCTGATATTCATAGATTGCCTGGAGTGTTCCCTGACTCATTTCGGGCTGGTACGGGGTATAAGGCGTTACAAACTCGGACCGGCCGATCAGATGAGAGACCGAAGCCGGGATGAAATGTTCATAGCTGCCTGCCCCAAGATAGGTTTTGTATTCCGGAAAAGGCGCCATGTTGCCCGCCAGATGGAGCATATGGCTGTTCAGCTCCCACTCGCTCAAGGCTTTCGGGAGATTGAGCCGAGTTCGGCAACAGCAGCTTTTGGGAAGCGATGAAAACAGATCATCCAGGGAATCAACGCCCACCGCACTGAGCATTTCTGTGATATCTTCTTTGGTATGTGGTAGATAGCGCATCTTTTCACTCTTTTAAAAATGCAATGTAAGCATCCCTGCTCATCAGGCTGTCAGGTTCGGTGATGTCGGCCATCTGGACCTCAATCATCCATCCTTCATCATACGGCTCACTATTGACCAATTCAGGCGATTCTTCCAAAGCGGTATTGATGGAAAGAATCTCTCCTCCAACCGGCATGTATAGGTCTGAAACCGCCTTGACCGATTCGACAGTTCCAAAGGCCTCACCCTTTTTAAGCGTGCTGCCGATGTCGGGAAGTTCCACAAATACAATATCCCCAAGTTGATCCTGAGCATAATCGCTGATGCCGATCTGTGCCTTTCCATCCGCCGGCCTGAGCCATTCATGATCTTTGGCGTACTTTATGTTATCCGGTAATTTTAATTCGCTGATTTCTTTCATTCATCTTCCTCCCTGCATCTTATTGTTCGGTGTCTTCATCGCCGGTATTTTCACGGCCAATCCTGTTATTTTGTTTTTATGGCGGCGCTTAAATCAGCCGGTGGAGCCGGCCGATCCGATCTTCAAATTGTTCGGTGGAAAAACAGAACTTCATATCAAGAAATCTTTTGCGCAGTGAGGTCGCCTTTTTTTTAACGCTACGGTTCTGTATGATGCTGTCGTAAATCAGTTGAGCCAGTTCCTGAAAGTCCGCTTCCTCCATACCGAAGCGGGTCATTTCCTGAACGCCCATCCGAAGGGCGCCTGCAGCGGTAAACCCCTCCTCTTCCGGCGCGGCTTGATAGTTGACCACAATGTTGTTTTCTTCCAACCGCCGGGCGATTTCAGGCCCCTGTGCATATCCGACTCGCACGATGACCTGGTGGGTCTCGGTATAGGAAAAATCCGGATCGCCGGCGACATCCAAACCACAGGTTTTCAAGGCCAAGGCAAAGGCCCTGGCGTTTGTCAGCACCTTCTTTTGGTACTCTTCCCTGAAGAAGTTCATCTCGTAAGCGGCCATTAAAAGACCCAGCAAGGTCCCCAGGTGGTGGTTGCTCACACTGCCGGGAAAGGCCCGTCTTTGAATCGCTTCCCACAATTCAAAATCAGGTTCGTTTAAAATGTAATTTGATCCGATAATACCCCGCTGGGTACCGAAAAAGGTTTTATGGGTCGATGCGGTAACTATGTCGGCGCCTTCCGCGAAAGGACGCTGAAAATACGGACCGACCAGCCCCAGTACATGGGCCATGTCATAAAGAATCCTGCAATCGATTCCTTGCGTGTCGATAAACGCTCTTATCTCACCGATCGGCTCCTTATGAAGCGTCATGCTTTTGCCGAAAATAATGAGTTCTGGTCGATGTTCGGCGATAATCTCCAGACTGGCTGGGATATCAATCTGAAAGGGGTTATGTTCCAGAACAGGAAAATTAACCACCCCGGCTTTTTCTGTTTTCGGGTCCCGGGCAACAAAATCCCTGAGTGCCCCGATCGGTTGGGCGCTTAGATGCCCGCCTTTGATGATGTGATGGTTTAAAACTTTCCGGATTCTCCTTTGTTCGCTTTTTCGGTCGGTCCGGTTTAAGTAGTCCACCATGGCACTGAACACCGCTGTATTGGCCATCTGCCCTGAAATCATACGGGATTCAACCTGAGCACAACCTAAAAATTGACAAATTTCGTTGTTTAGCAGTTCTTCTACCTGCGCGATAAAATCGGTTCCCTGGTAGTAGAAAACCTCTGCTTCACTAAAGGCCATGACCTGCTTGTGTTCGGCATATCGACCTGCAGGATCCATAACGGAAAGGAGCCTGACCATTTTTGAAGGGGTCTGTTCGGAAGGGATTAGATTGATACAATGCTGCTGTCGCCAGATGGTATTGTCAATAGATCGGTCCAGAAGGAGACAGACTTTTTCTCCGGTCTCGCTGTCGATAACACCTTGAGTTTTTTGATGAATTTTATCCCATAAAATGGCCCAGGCAAAAGGGGGCGCCTCACTCCGCAGATGATAGGGAACAACAACCGAACGGACCAATTTCCCTCTGATTTCAATTTGCAACTCGTCTCCCTCGTAAAGGTCGCTGTTCAGAAGCGCAAGACAGATTCCCCGAAGCCCCTTTTCTTCAGCCAATCTGGTGGCAAGTCCTTCCCCTTCACCTTTCCAAAAAGGCACCATTGTGCCGCTGGTCACATACCCTACCTGATGTTCCTCCTGAAAAACCTTATGCCCCTGCCGGGGTACACCCCTTTCGGTCAGGGCAACCGGCATGATGATCCGGGGGAGTGCATCAATCATCGTGAAATCCCGGTCGATAATTTTTTTCAGGGCTGCAAACTGGTTTTCAAGGGACGACCGACCCACATAGTCACCTTTTAAGGGTGAAAAACTGACGGCAAACCGGGCAAGGGCAGATGCAAAAACAGGGATTTCATTTCCCTCAAGGTCTACTCCCAATTCGTGTCCATAGAGAGGCAGCCCGGCTTCCAGCCTGAGAGTGTCCCTGGCGCCCAGTCCGGCAGGTTGCGCGCCGAGAGCGGTCAATTTGTCCCAGATCTTCACCGCATCCTGGCGGTTGATAAAAAGCTCAAAACAGAGCGGCTCACCGGTATAACCGGTTCGTGCAATTAAAACCCGGGCTGCGTCGATGTAGATTATCGATAGCTCATTTCTCAATGGTTCGGGAAGGCGCCCCCTGCTGATCGCTTTTTGCAGGATTGTTTTTGTCGCAGGCCCCTGCAAACTCAACATGACAAGATCTTCTGTTTGATCTTCTATGGTCACGTTCCCATACGCACTCAGGTGCGGCTGGAAATGTCGAAGCACTTTTTCGCGATTTGATGCGTTTACCACCAACAGATATTCGTCTTCAAAAAATCTGTAGAGATAGGCATCATCTATAGCGCCGCCCCGCTCATTGGGGATGGTGGTATATAGACTCTCTTCGACTTCAAGGCCTGCAGCGTTATTTGAAAGGACATGTTGGAGGAACGGCAATCTGTTTTTTCCTCGAACAATTAGCCGTCCCATGTGGGAAACATCAAAAAGCCCGGCATGTTTTCGGGTTGTGAGATGCTCCCGT
Source organism: uncultured Desulfobacter sp. (assembly GCA_964608375.1). GTDB lineage: Bacteria > Desulfobacterota > Desulfobacteria > Desulfobacterales > UBA2156 > UBA2156. The sequence continues at coordinate 8,583 of CAZSON010000119.1, forward strand.
ATAATCCCCGAGCGATAATGAAGTGGCATATGCCAACCTGCAAA
>CAZSON010000120.1:0-8621 GCA_964608375.1 uncultured Desulfobacter sp.
GATAAATTATTGGCATGGACCAAAAACGATATAAATCAAATGAGCAGAAAAATAGTTGGGCTTGACATTCGCTACGACGTAGTATCCGCGGTATTGGTTCGAAAAGGGATACGGGGCATATCGGTTGAAGCCCATGAACAGGTTAGACTGACCGATCAAAAGAAACCTGAAACGGCAGTTTCAGAATCGCTGGAAACCATCACAAAAAATATGGATATCGCCGGTTCGGCCTGTGCGGTTTCCATACCTGCAGATCTTGTATCTTTTCGAAATATCAAAGTTCCATTTAGAGATTTAAAAAAAATCAGACAGATTTTACCTTTCGAACTTGAACCGGCATTACCGGTTTCAGTTGAGGATGTAATCGTCGATTTTCAGCCTGTTTATCTTGATGACCGAAATGGTGAGACCGACATCATTGCAGCAGCTATTGAAAAATCACAAGTCAAAAAATATCTAGATACCCTTTCATCCTTTAACATTGAACCCGACATCGTAACAATCGGTGGATATGCTGTGGCTCTTTGCCTGGCGAACCTGGTATCCATTCCTGAAAACTGGCTTATTATCGATATGGGTGGCGAAAAAAGTATCCTGTTTGTTGTCGCATCCAACCAAATATGCCTTATACGCCCGCTTCCGATGGTTTCACCAAGTTCTTCCGGCAGAAAAATCGTCCCGATCAACGTGAGACGAACGCTCTCGGCCGTTGAAGAGATTTATCCGTCCGACATCCAACCCCGCCATATCATTTTAACAGGAGGCGGGGTTGATGACTCTGAGGCACTGCGCCATATGGATCAGTTTCTGAAAATCCCGATGGAACCGCTAAATCTTACAAAAGCTACAAACATAGTAAAAAAAATCCGTCCCGATACGTCATGGCAACCCACACGGATGGATAGTGCGCTGGCGCTCGCCTTGTTAAAGTCAGAAGGCATCCATGGGATTAATTTTTGCAAAGGCGCCTTTATCCCTAAAAAGGAGTCTACCGCACGCAAAAAAAACCTGATGACAACGGGCCTTCTATTCGGATTGGTTCTGATTTTGGCATTGATGAGCATTGTGCTCGACTCTCGATCAATGGGAAAAAAGGCATCCGCCCTGAACAGTCAGATCACTGATATTTTCAAAACAACATTTCCCGGCATCAAGACCATTGTCGATCCGGTGCAACAGATGAGGATACGTATTGAAGATTTGAAAAAAAAATCCATATTTTTTGGAACAACTGAAAAACCGATTCGGCGTATTGATATTTTAAATGAAATCAGCAAACAAATACCCCGGGAAATGGACATTGAAATCACGAAGCTTGTGATCGGGGAAGGAGATATTACGATCTCTGGCCAAACAGGCACGTTTAATTCAGTGGATGACACGAAGAGCCAACTGGAAAAATCCGCTGTTTTTCGTCAGGTCACCATCAGTTCTGCCAACATCAATCGATCCGGAAACCGGGTGCAATTTCGGTTAAATATTAAACTTTAATCGGTTCAACAGCCCTATGAAACTCAGCAAACGAGAAAAATATTCGATATTCATGGCCGTCGGCTTTATATGCCTATTTATCGTCCTTCAGTTGATTCTTTTTCCACTGATGGACAAAAGATCCCGTATTCAAAGAACGTTGCAGGTCAAAACAAAAATACTTAAAGAGATGCTTTTGCTCAAATCAGAATACGATATCATAAGGAAAAAGGCGGACCTGCTGGAAACACGGCTTGCTGGAAGAAAAAAGGGATTCACCCTCTTTTCCTTTCTTGACCGACTTGCGGGCGAAGCGGGGATAAAGGACCGCATTGCCTATATGAAACCATCGACCTCAACCACGACAAATAGTCGATATAAAACTTCCTCGGTTGAAATGAAACTTGAGTCCATTTCATTGGGAGAATTGGTCACATACCTGTATAAAACCGAAACTTCGAAAAACCTGGTACATATAAAAAGGATCTCTATTTCAAAAACAGGGACGGAAGGGGGATTCCTGAATGCCATTTTGCACGTTGAAACCTTTGAAATTTAAACTTTTAATTCATCGGGGAAGTTTGAAATCATGAAAAACATCCGAAGATCGGTTTTTTTTGTTCTATATATTATCATCGTGATGATTTTTTTTGTTTATTACCTCTTCCCTTCTGAAACTGCGAAAGAATACATTGCACAACATCTTTGCAGGACCGCCTCAGATTGCGACATCACCATAGACCGGATAAAACCGGCATTTCCCGCCAGCCTAATGTTCAGTAACCTACACCTTTACTATCTCAATAACCGCTTGCTAACCGCGGATGAAATTAAAGTAACACCAAAATTTTCCACCCTATTGCGGCGAAAAACCACCTTTTTCTTTAAAGGGCAGGCATACAAGGGTAAAATAAAAGGGAAGATCGATATGATGGAAGAATCAGCTTCTCGATCGCTTCTCGTTCATACTGACCTTTTCGATATTCAATTAATGGGTGTCACTGCGATACAGAATATTTCCGGTCAAAAGATATCCGGATTGCTTAATGGGCAGGTGGCATTTAATCGCACGGAAAACGCTGAGACCACCAATGCGTTTTTCCAGCTTTCGGACCTGAGGGTGGATCTTTCAACACCGATTTTGAATCTGAAAAGCCTTCGTTTCAGGGACATTCAGACAGATATAAGCATTGACAATCAAAATCTGATCATCAAAAGGTGTATTGTGAAAGGCGTTCAAATAGACGGGCAGATTTCCGGCTCTATTTCTTTTAGAAAAGATATAGGGAAAAGTGTTTTAAATCTTAACGGGGCCATCAAGCCCCACCATCTATTTTTAGCCGGAATAGGGAAAGGGCTATCATCCATCTTTTTCCCAAAAAATAAGACAGGTGAAAAAAGTCTCTTTTTCGGGGTAACCGGCACGTTCGAAAAACCCGGCTTTTATTTGAAATAGCCTTGCGCGAATTGCGATATGCGTTTATGAAACGATATTTCACCATAGTAAATATAGCGATCATTACAATGGCTGTTTACTGGGGAGTAAAAGTTTCCTATCAACTGATCATGACATCACTTGGCCCGATTGCTCGATCCAGGGCTATTGCCATGGGAGATGTCTCGTCTGAAAATGAATCCTTTCACCCATTATCTTTTTATAATATTATTACCCAGCGCAATCTTTTTCGGACAAAGATCAAGGCTGAAAAAAAGGCAAAACCATTCGATATCGAAACAATAAAGCAGACCGATCTTAAGCTGAAGCTCTGGGGGACGGTCACCGGTGAAAATGAGATCCCCTATGCGGTTATAGAAGCCCAAAATGACAAAAAACAGAATCTTTATCGCGCCGGTGATGGCATTCAAAACGCAACGGTAAAAAAAATTTTAAAAAAAAGGGTGATCTTGAACGTGGATGGCCATGACGAAATCCTTGAAATGGAGAAGATCCGAAGCGCAAAAAAACGGTTGAAGCCGGTTAAAATTCAAACCCCTTCGGACCAAAATATTACCGTTGCGAGATCCCAAATCGATAATGCCATTCAAAATATCAACGATCTGATGCGACAGGTAAAAATCCGACCTCATTTCTTAAACGGCAAACCGGATGGGCTCTTTGTATCCAACATTCAACAGGACTCCATTTTTACCAGGCTAGGACTGAGAAATGGAGATATTCTGACAGGAGTAAATGGGAAAAACATCCAATCGGTCGACGATGCCTTAAAGCTCTATCAGGACTTAAAGTCCGCCTCGGATGTAGCGGTGCAAATCAAGCGAAAGGGCGAGGTACTGTCCATAGGATATCATATCGAATAAGGATGCGGCGAGCGTATACGGAAAACCTAACCCGGATAAACCGGAAAAGTTCGAAGTGATCTAATAACGCCTCAACAATTAATGAAATTCGGAGAAATGATGAAGTCATTTTTTAGAGGATCAAAAGATATGCTGAGATTTCTTTTTTGCATGTTTCTGATCATGTCAACCGAGGCATTTGCAGAAAAGACCCCAGTGGTTCCGGATCAAAATGCCAATTTGCCAAAGCGCAGCGCATCGGCTTTTAAAAACAGGGAAATTTCCATAAATTTCAACAATGTTGATATCCAGGTTTTTATTAAATTCATCAGTGAGTTGACCGGGAAAAATTTTGTCGTCGACCAGCGGGTACGGGGAAAAGTCACTATCATCTCTCCGGGAAGAATTTCTGTGAAAGAAGCTTTTAAAGTTTTTGAATCGGTTCTTGAAGTCCATGGGTATTCGAGTATCAGGGCCGGCGAAATATACAAGATCATTCCATCACCGGATGCCAGAACGAAAAGCATTGAAACCAAGTTAAAAGAAGAGGCCGGGTCGCCTGAAGACAAAATCGTTACTCAGCTTATTGCACTGCGATATGCAGACCCGGTGCAGGTAAAACGGCTTTTTGCACCTTTAGTTTCCAAAAGCAGCGCGGTTTTGGCGTATCCGGCAACAAATATTCTGATTGTAACAGATGTATATTCAAACATTAAACGGTTGCTCAAAATTTTAAAAATTATTGACGTTCCGGGCATCGGTCGTGAAATCTCCGTGATTCCCCTATATTTTGCTGATGCCACAAAACTGGTAAAGCTGATCAACACTTTTTTTAAAGCACCGAGAAGACCGCCCAAAACGACCGCCGGAAGAGAGGTCAAGCTTGTCGCCGATGACCGGACGAACGCCGTTATCGTCCTGGCCAGCGAAAACGATACATTGAAAATTAAAAAGCTGATCAAAATACTGGATGCGGAAACACCACGGAAAAAGGAAAAAATCCACATCTATTATCTTGAAAATGCAAATGCCGAAGAGCTGGCCAAGGTTCTTCAGGTGCTTCAGGAAAAAAAGAGCGATTCCGGGAAGCGAAGACCGCTCAAAAGAAGAAGGACCCAGGAAAGTTCAGATCGGATTACAATTGCCGCAGATAAAGCCACCAACAGCCTTATCATCCGCGCAGACAAGGATAGTTACCTGGTTCTTGAAGAGATCATAAAGAAACTCGATATCCCGAGGTCGATGGTTTATATCGAATCGCTGATCATGGAGGTGAACGTTGACAAGGAATTTGAGTTGGGAACTGAATGGAGTGCATTTGGCGGAGACGTGAAAAATGACGGTACCTTTACCGGCATTGGCGGCGGATCCGGAGGAGGTGGTTTTAACAAAATCCCACCGATTGACCCAAAAACAGGTTTGCCGAAAGAGTCTTTGCCTCCTGGATTTTCGTTTGGCATATTTCAAACAATCAAGATAGGCGATCTCATTTTCCCAAATATAGCTGCCATGATCAATGTGTTCAAAAAGGATAAAGATGTAGCGATTATTTCCACACCCCAGATTCTGACTATGGACAATGAAGAGGCGACAATCATTGTGGGTGAAACACGACCGTTTCAGACTTCAACCACGGTTACCAATGACAGGGAATTGCAAAATTTCGAATACAGGGACGTTGGAGTCACGCTCAAAATAACACCCCACATCACCAAGGACCGTATGGTACGGCTTCAGATATTTCATGAAATTCAAAAACTTGACGAGCTCTCAGCAACCCAGGTCATTACACCGACCACCCTGAAACGTTCCATCGACACAACGGTAATTGTAAAAGACAAAAGTACGGTGGTCATTGGCGGTCTGATCGACAATGCCATTTCAAATGTAAAATACAAGATCCCCTGCCTTGGTGATATTCCCCTGGCGGGCTGGCTTTTCAAATCACTTTCCGAAGGGCGTGAAAAAACCAACCTGTATGTGTTCCTCACTCCCCATGTCATCAACAGCCCTGAGGAAGCCGATGAAATTTACAACAAAAAAAAAGAACAGGCGCCGACAATTGAAGGGGGCGAAATCAAACTGTACAAAAAGGAAACGCAATAGTTTTATTACCGATTTCAATCTGTTGGATGGAACCTGCCATACAATTTTGACTCGTAAACGATCATGGTAAATCACCTTTTGAAAATACTTATCGAAACGTTCGGCGTCCCTTTGGAAGATGTTAAATCCGCCCAAAGAACACAAAGAGAAAAAGGGGGACGAACAGAAGAGATTCTTATTCAAAAGAAAAGTATCACTGAAAACCAGCTTCTTGAGGCGCGATGCGTCCTATATGATATTCCCTTCAGGCCCGACCTTCCTCTGGAAAACATCAATCCTGATTTTACTCGGCATGTGCCGATTCATTTTCTTAAAAAATACACCATGGTCCCGTTGGAAAACCATTTTCGATCTTCAGGCAAAAAGAACCGCGTAGATCATCATAAAAATACAGCGAGAAAGGAAAACCTCCACCGACCGGAGCATATTATTGCCATTTATAACCCAGCCTTTTTTCAACCGGTTGACGATCTTGTCCGAATACTCGAAATGAAGGACTATGAAGTTGTTCTCAGCACAAAAAGTGCAATCCTAACCGCAATAAACATATCTTATGACCTTAGTCGGGATTCCGCTGAGCAGCTTGTCCAGGACATGGAAGAAAATGGCAGTACAATTATCGATCAAATTGAAGGGGCGGCGGATCTGTTGGATGATACCAGTGACGCACCGATTATCAAACTGGTCAACCATATTATTTCACAGTCAATAAAAGCGAGGGCGAGTGATATACATGTCGAACCTTTTCAAGACAGTTTTAAAGTCCGGTATCGTGTGGACGGCATTTTATATGATCTGATCACGCCACCGAAATCGATTCAACCGGCATTGACATCGAGAATCAAGGTCATGGCAAAGATGAACATCGCCGAAAAACGACTCCCCCAGGACGGACGTATTGAAGTCAAAGTCGGCGACCAGGACATTGATATACGGGTGTCCACGATTCCAACATCGTTTGGCGAGCGGGTTGTTTTGAGGCTTTTGAACAAATCGGGCGCATTGCTAAAACTTTCTGAGCTCGGCCTGGAGTCTGGAAAACTTAAACTGATTCAGGGCCTGATTCAATTCACCAACGGCATTATTCTTGTGACAGGCCCCACCGGAAGCGGCAAAACCACCACCCTTTATGCTGTTTTGCTATCCATCAATACACCCGATATAAACATCATCACCATCGAAGATCCCGTTGAGTATCAAATCAAAGGTATCGGACAGATTCAAGTCAACCCCAAAATAGATCTGACGTTTGCGCTGGGGCTCAGATCGATTGTCCGACAGGACCCGGACGTTATCCTTGTCGGTGAAATAAGAGATAAGGAGACGGCGGAAATAGCGGTTCAATCGGCCCTGACAGGTCATCTTGTTTTTTCCACACTTCATACAAACGACTCCGCAAGCGCAATCACCCGGCTGGTCGATGTCGGTGTCGAGCCTTTTTTGATTTCTTCTTCGGTAAAAGCGGTCGTCGCCCAAAGACTGATCCGGGTGCTGTGCGAGGATTGCAAGGAGGTATATACGCCGGACGAAACCGCTTTGAAAAGCATTGGTATGGTCTTTGATCAAATTAAGACCGGCCACATATATAAGGCAAAAGGGTGTCCAAACTGCTTTAATACCGGTTATAAAGGACGTATCGGAATCTTCGAAATTATGGTGCTGGATTCCGATATGGCAACCCTGATCCTTAAAACATTTGATTCAAACAGAATTAAAACCGAAGCGTTGAATAAAGGGATGATTTCCCTTCGTCAGGACGGGATAGAGAAGGTTTTAATGGGCCTTACAACCATCGAAGAGGTATTAAGGGTTACCCAGAAGTGAAGATTTTAAAAAACACTTTCGGTTTTATGCGCCCTAGAGGTTACCTGTTTATCCCCTCTTTATCGGTTTTAATCTGGTTTGTCTCGATTTTGTACGCCTTCGCCGAGACAGATATTAAATATTCTCTAACGATCACCCCGGACAAACAATTTGAATTTGCAGAATATTATTACGATAACCATGATTATAAACGGGCTATTAGCGAATATCATCGGTTTATTTACTTCTTTCCGCAGGATGGCAGGGGTGAACTTGTAAGATTTAAAATCGGAATGTCGTACTATAAGGACCGGCAATTTGGGGAAGCGATAACCGTTTTTGGGTCCTTAATCGATCAATATAAAAACACCCGTCTATCGATTAGATCATATTATAAAATCGCAGAGTCACATCTGGCCCTCAATGAACCCGATTCAGCGATCGGTATTCTTCGGCATCTTGTTGCGCTGTCCAAGGACCTGAATGTCAGAGACGAAGCCTTTTACCGCATGGGATGGATCTATATCGATAGGGGAAAATGGGAAAAGGCAAGATCACTTTTCAGCAATATCAACGGGCAAAAGCGAATTAAATATCGATTGAAACAGCTCACCGCAGAACTTGCCAAAGAAAACCAAATTCAAAAAAAGAACCCCCGGGTGGCGGGGCTTTTGTCTCTTCTTCCCGGAGCGGGATATCTTTATGTTGAGAGATATCAGGATGCTCTGATCTCGTTTTTGTTAATTGGCGGGCTAAGTTACGCAGCTTACGAATCTTTCGATGATGATCAGCCTGCCCTCGGTGGGCTCCTTTCGGCCGTCGGACTCGGGTTTTATGCAGGCAATATTTACGGATCGATTTCAAGTGCCCATAAATACAATCGGAGAAAATCGAGGAGTTTTATTGAAAGGTTGAAGGAAAATACGAAAGTAAACCTTTCCACC
>CAZSON010000121.1:0-8606 GCA_964608375.1 uncultured Desulfobacter sp.
CGCCTCGGATCTGCAGCATCCTCGACTTTTGCAACGTTGGGGTCAAGAAAAGATTTCAGCGCTCTCAGCCTTCCCATGATATCGATGAACATATCCGGTGTAAGCGCCTGTTCCGCATCGCACAACGCTTCTTCGGGCCTATGATGCACCTCAATGATCAATCCGTCTGATCCGGCAGCTACGGAAGCCAAACTCATCGGACCGATCAAACTGATGCGCCCTGTGCTGTGCGTTGGATCGATAATGATCGGCAGATGCGACAACTCCTTGATTGCAGGGACAGCACTCAAATCGAGTGTGTTTCGCGTATACTTTTCAAAAGTTCGAATGCCCCGCTCACATAGAATCACATCCGGGTTACCTTCGCTTAGAATATACTCGGCACAGTTAAGCCACTCTTCAAGCGTTGAATACATCCCACGCTTGAGCAAAACCGGGCGCCCTGCCCTCCCCACTTCTTTGAGCAGAGAGAAGTTCTGCATGTTGCGTGTTCCGATCTGGAGAACGTCTGCAAACTCCGCCACCCATGAAACATCCCGCGGATCGACGACTTCGGAAACAATCGGCAATCCGGTCTCCTGCCTTGCTTTTTCCAATATCTTCAGACCGCGAAGACCCAGTCCCTGGAAAGCATAGGGAGATGTTCTCGGCTTAAACGCACCCCCGCGCAGCATATCGGCGCCGGCATCCCTGACCGCATGGGCGGTCTTTAGAACCTGCCTCTCATTCTCCACACTGCAGGGTCCGGCAATCACTACAAAACCGCGTCCGATTTCAACGTTGGAGACCTTGACAACTGTACGATCCCCGTTTTTTCCTGATGCAAGTTTAAGATTTTTCACTTTTACGACCCCCGACTATTAAGAAGATAACATTTGTGCCAACCCCTCCAAAGCCAAAATGTATCCATGGTGCCCGAAGCCTGAAATGCGACCTGTTACAATATCAGAGATCATTGATACATGACGAAAGGTTTCTCTTTTGTAAATATTGGTCAGGTGTACCTCAATCAACGGTATATTCAGCATCGAAAGTGCATCTCTGATGGCGATACTGGTGTGTGTAAAAGCTGCCGGATTGATGATGACCCCATGAAATACAGCCTGAGCTTGTTGGATCTTTTCCACAATGGCCCCCTCATGGTTTGACTGAAAGGCCTCGACCGAAAGATCAAGTTCTTCTCCGCGCACCTTTAATCTGGCATTTATTCCGGCAAGCGTTTGATGACCGTATATATCAGGTTCCCTCATCCCGAGCAGATTCAGGTTGGGTCCATGAATAACCAGGATTTTTTGACGGTTGCTGTTCTTTTGCATTTGCTCCTCACCTGCACGCCTTATCATTTAACCGGTCGCTGATTTTTTTCATCGCATCCATAAAAGCAATTCGTTTATCCTTTGCATATCGATTATACCGATTCATGTCATAAAACAGTTGCCATGTATCATGATCCACCACATCGAGTATGTGCAGCAGTCTTTTGTAGCCTTCGGTATCGATGCTGAGAGGCCCGGCGCCGAACTCGGACAATGTTCTTCCAATGAAATGGGTCAGGGCAAGGCTGATCGCAATTTGTTCATCATGGTCCTTTGGCGTTGATTCGATTACGTTCAATCCCTTTTCAGAGAGGTAGGATTTGATTTTTTGATACTGCTTTTCCCTGATCCTTACCCGGCTCAAAAAGATCTTTCTATTTTTTAGGGAATCAGATGCGCTATCCGGTCCAAACATCGGATGGGTCGCCAAAATCGAAACCGTTTCAGGCAACAAATCTTTCATCCATTGAGAAGGAATTTCTTTTACCGAACATACGTCCACAATGAGGACATCTTTTCTTAAAACAGGTGCGATCTTTTTCAGGACCTCTTTTAAGGTTGAAATCGGAACACATAAAATAACAATCTGCTGCTGGCAAACCTTCGATAGAGATGCCGCACGTGCACCGGTTCTCTGAATTTCGGAGGATTTGTCTGTTCGATTAAAAACCAAAACATCAAAATCTTCGGCCAAATATGTTGCGGTCAATTTCCCAAAACGTCCAAAACCGAAAATACCGATCATAATACCTCTAAATTTTATTGGACAGTCTCTTTTAATCTCATCTTTTGCCTGAGTGTGAGGTCGGCAATGACCAGAGCTGCCATCCCTTCGACAATCGGAACGGCCCGTGGCACCACACAGGGGTCATGACGTCCCCCGGCCTCAAGGACAACATCATTACCATTAAAATCGACTGTTTGTTGAGGCAAGCTGATGGTTGCCGGTGGTTTGAAAGCGACCCGAAAAAAAATCGGTTCGCCGTTTGAAATACCGCCCTGGACGCCCCCACTATGGTTGGTTTTTGTCCCCAGACGATCTCCTTTTTTAATAAACAGGTCATTGTGCCCGGACCCACGCATTTGTGCGCACGCAAAACCCGAACCGATTTCAAACCCTTTGGTCGCGGGGATGGATAACATGGCCTGGGCCAATAAAGCTTCCAGTTTATCAAAAACCGGTTCTCCCAATCCGGCCGGGAGCTTTCGGCATACGCAGGTTATGACCCCGCCGAGCGAGTCTCCTTCCCTTTGCGCCTCCAAAATTGCTTTTTTTATCTTCTCACTCGTATCTGAATCCGGACATCGAATAATCGAACGATCCACATCCTTGCGCGTAATCTTCACAATATCAATGGGGGGCGATTTGATAGAGTAGACACTGCTGACCCATGCAACAATTTCAATGCCATAACCTTCATATAGCAATTTTTCAGCAATTGCGCCCCCTGCGACGCGGCCAACCGTTTCCCGGGCGCTGGAACGTCCCCCCCCACCCAGCGCCCGAATGCCGTATTTCATCTGATAGGTATAGTCAGCGTGGGAGGGCCTGGGTATCGAAATGATCTTCCGATAATCGCCTGGGCGTTGGTTTGTATTTTTTACGATGAGTGAAATAGGTGTGCCGAGCGTCTTGCCGTTTTCCACACCGGACAGTATTGAAACTTGATCCGCCTCGTTTCTTGCGGTCGTTAACCTGCTCTGAGCAGGCCGCCGGCGATCGAGCTGTGGTTGTATATCCGCCTCGCTGAGACTGATTTTAGGAGGGCACCCGTCAACCACAGCGCCGATGCAAGGGCCGTGGGATTCTCCGAATGTAGTGACACGAAACAATGTACCGAATGAACTCGACATACAATTTGTGCTCCCTGTTAAAAGATGTTCTTTATCCCTGTCTTTTTAATCTTTTGAATAACGGTATTTGAAATTTCATCCACTTCTATCCGATCGGTATTGACAAAAAAAAGACTGGCTTTTTCATAATAAAAGCTTCTCTTTAAAAGCGTTTCTTCAATCTCTTCTTTAAGTGCTTTGTCAGTCAATGCCGGTCGAAAATTTTCGGTGTTTTCATCCTGTAAAAGTCTTTCCAAAATGGTTGGGGCGGTCGCACGCAGCCAAATGATGACGCCGCTCTTTTTCATCTCTTCTACATTATTTGTATTAAGCACCACCCCGCCACCGGTCGCAACCACTTGCAGATCTTTTTTGCAAATCTTTTTCAGTGTGGATTGTTCCATTTCGCGAAAGAGATCCCATCCTTCCGTATCGACGATCTTCTGAATGCTCTTTCCGGACTCCTGAACGATCAACATGTCCGAATCGACAAAAGTCCGGCCGGTCATCCGGGCAATCGATTTTCCAACCGTTGTTTTCCCTACACAGCGGTATCCTACCAAAAAAACATTCATCAAGCGTATAAACCCTCAAAAACTTCCCAGAAATTTGGAAAAGATTTTTCAACACAATTTTCATCCCGAATATAAACGCCCGGAACATTCAAACCGGCAATCGCAAAACTCATGGCGATCCGGTGGTCATTGTAGGTGTCGATTATCGATCCGCAAGGTTTCCCGCCCCTGATAACCAGCGTATCATCGGTGGCGGTAGCTTTGATTCTCATTTTATTCAGCTCGGTCACGACAGCGGTTAAACGATCACTTTCTTTGGATCTAAGATGCGCTACATTGTAAATTATTGATGTGCCCTCGGCAAACGCTGCCACAAGGGCCAGGGTCGGTACCGAATCCGGCATGTCGGAAAGATCCGCTTTGATGGCGGAAAGCGGACCGCCGATAACGCTGATCCCGTCCGGTTCTTTCAAGACGCGACAACCCATTTTATTCAACAAATCGACAAACCGGATATCGCCCTGAAGCGAATCCGGATTGATGCCCAGAACCTTTATCCGGGCGCCGGTGATAGCGGCAGCGCTCCAGAAATAGGCTGCCTGCGAACAATCCCCTTCCACCCGATATTCACCGGCACGATAAACCTGTGCTCCCGGTACCTTAAATTTCCGATAGCCCTCACGCGACAGGGTAACACCAAAGGTTTTCATCACCTCCACGGTCATATCCACATACGGTCTGGATACCGGTCCTTTGGTCACGCTGATTTCAACCCCGTTTTCGGTATATGGAGCGATCAGCAAAAGAGCGGAGAGGTATTGACTGCTCTTTTCACAATTAATTGCAACCTTATCTCCGGATAACGTTCCTCCGGTCACCTCGACCGGTGGACAACCGGTGTTGTTAAGGGATCGGACCGATACGCCAAGTTGTCTGAGCGCATCCAAAAGGTCCTGAATCGGGCGTTCCCCCATCCGCTCGGATCCGGCAAGCGTAAATACTCCTTTTCCGATAGCTGTAACAGCCGTTAACAATCGCATCGATGTTCCGGAATTTGCGAGCTGAATCGGTAAATCGCACGAATCCAGATGGCCTGCCCCTCCATGGACTAAAAAACCATCGGTTTTTGCGTCAATCCGAATGCCCATCTGTTTTAGGGCGGCCATTGTCATCTGTGTATCATCGCTGATCAGCGCATTTTTAATCATTGATACACCATCTGCTAATGCCGCTGCGATCAACATCCGGTGGGTAAAGCTTTTCGATCCCGGAACAGTTATACTGCAATTGTTTATTTTATGCTGCTTAATCTCGATCATCCGCTATTTCATTATCAGTTTCTATTAACTCTTCAACGCATCCAAAACTGCTGAACGCATGATATCAATAGGCGCTTTTTCGCCTGTCCACAACTCAAACTGAAGCGCCCCCTGATTCACAAACATTCCGACGCCATCGATGGTCTCAGCCCCTCGTTCCGCAGCCATTTTTAACAACATGGTTTTAAGTGGATTATAAACAATATCCATGACCACCATTTCTTTGTTTAAGGCGGAAGTTTTAATCGGCATCGCTTCACCGTTCGGCGTCATTCCAACAGGCGTGGTGTTGATCAGGACCTGACATTCACTTCGACCAAATTCCGAAAGGGGATAAAATTCTGAATCCAGATCCGATGCCAGTTGCTCACCATTAATTTTCGATCGATTATAAACTGTAGGCCTTCCGCCGGCCGAAACAATGCCGACACCGATCGCCCTAGCCGCGCCGCCGGCGCCGATGAGAGCAATCTCCTTATCCTTAACGGCCGTTTTTTCCTCAAGCGCTTTTATGGCCGCGTGACAATCGGTATTATATCCTGTGAGTTTTCCGTCTTGGTTGGAAATGGTATTTACGGCGCCTACTTTAACCGCCAAATCGTCATGGGCATCGAGAAGCTCCATTACAGCGACCTTATACGGAACGGTGATACTGATGCCTTTCATATTTAAAGCCCTTATCCCTTTGACCGCCGTGGATAGATCCACAATGTTAAACGCCAGGTAACGGCCGTTGTAACCGGTCTCTTCAAAGGCCCGGTTGTGCATCACCGGGCTCAGGCTGTGTGCAACCGGATTCCCGAAAAGACCGAAAAGAGATGTATTGGAATCAATCATTTCCCTGTTTTCTCCGACTTTCTCCTTTAAAGGGCCCGCTGCACACCCCGCCCACCGGCCATGATAGCGGTAAAAATATGGTGGAGGGCATCATCGCCGATTGGGCCTTTGTTCCGATCCGTCAACCGATTAATGATTTCTTTCTCCCGGTCCTTGTCTACGATCCGAATGTCGCATTTTTTTTTAATGTGGCCAATTTGCTGTGCAAGTAATAATCGCTCGTTGATTAAGTCGAGGAGTTTTTCATCGATTTTATCAATGGTCCTTCTCAATGCTCGAATATCCATAGTTAAATCGTCTGTGGAATCATTTGGGTTTGATTTTTTCATCGATCGCATCCTTTAGTTTTTCGAGCGAAATTTTCTCGACAACGGCCGTGCCAATTTTATTGAGTAATACGAAATTTATAAAGTTGCTCTCACGTTTTTTATCCTTTTCCAGTGCTTCAAAGAGTCTTTCATGGTCATATTCAGTCCGGACCGGAAGTTTCAGATGCTTCATCAGTGATAGGATCCTTTGTTCATTTTCAACTGTCAAAAGCCCCCTTTTGACTGAAAGGGCCGATGCGATCGTCATGCCGATGCTAACTGCTTCACCGTGTGGAACTCCCATAACTTTTTCGAGCGCATGTCCGAAAGTGTGGCCAAAGTTAAGTATCCGGCGTTCTCCTCTTTCGCTTTCATCCCGGTTGACGATCGATGATTTGAGGGTTACGGAATCAAGCACCAATCTTGCAATAATCCGACCGTCCAGCGCCCTGGCATTTTCATGATGCTGTTCAAGAAATGCAAATAAATCGATATCTCCTATGACGGCATGTTTAACGATTTCAGCTAACCCACACAAGATTTCTTTTTCCGATAGGGTCTTTAGAAGATCCGGATCACAAATCACAAACTCCGGCTGATTAAACACCCCGATCATATTTTTATACCGATTAAAATTAACACCATTTTTACCGCCGACACTTGCATCGACCTGCGCAAGAAGGGTGGTGGCGACAAAACCGAACCTGACACCCCGCATAAAGGTCGATGCGACGAATCCTGCAATGTCACATACAATACCGCCGCCTATGCCGACAATAAAAGACGAGCGATCCGCTCCGAGTCTTACCAGCTGGGTATAAATATCTCGAACGGTTTTTAGGGTCTTGATCTTCTCCCCGGTTCCGATGGTGATGATATCACCGGGCATCGAGTCCACCGGGCAGATTTTCCGAACATTGACATCGGTAATGATTACCGGCCGGCCTTCGGGGAGGTATTGGTAAAGATTTTTCAGACGCTCGCCGATCAAAATGTTCGATCGCGTCCGATTTCCGTAAATTGTAACAGTTTTCATTTTTGTTAAAAGTGTCTTATCTCCAATGACGTCGCTCAATATTTCGAGGGAACAGCCTGTAGCAATCGTTCATTCGCCCAAAGCATTAGCTGCTCGGTGGTCGCCCATGAAATGCATTCATCGGTAATGGAAACACCATACTTGAGGGACGAAACGTCGGCAGAAACCTTCTGGTTCCCTTCATGGAGATTGCTTTCCAGCATCAGCCCGATCAAGGCTTCATTACCTGAGATATACTGGCCGATGATATTTTTCCAAACTACCGATTGTCCCTGGTATTTTTTCATCGAATTGGCATGGGAACAGTCGACCATAATGGCTTCTGGCAGCTTTTTTTCGATCAGCTTAAGCCGCGCCTCCTCAATGCTAATCGGATCATAATTGGGTCGTTTGCCCCCGCGCAGCACAATATGCCCCCAGGGATTACCGCCGGTTTTAACCACACACGGTTTTCCATTCTGATCGATTCCAAGAAAGCTTTGCGGGGTACGGGCCGCCATGAGCGCGTTGATGGCGGATGATAAATTTCCGTCTAAACTGTTTTTAAAAGCCACCGGCATTGAGAGACCGCTGGCCATCTCGCGGTGTGTCTGGGATTCGGTCGTTCGGGCGCCGATGGCGGACCAGCTGACCAAATCGGCCAGGTACTGGGCTGTGATCGGATCGAGCATCTCTGTGGCGCAAGGGAGTCCCATCTCGGTGATTTTAAGTAAAAGGCTGCGTGCCTTCCGCAACCCCTCAATTATATCACAGGTACCATCCAGATACGGATCATTTATCATCCCTTTCCATCCCACAATGGTCCGGGGTTTTTCAAAATAGACCCGCATGACCAAAAAGAGCGTTTTCTCCACCCGGTTTTGCAAAAGATTCAACTTTGTTGCATATTCAAGGGTAGCTTCCTCATCGTGGATGGAACAAGGCCCGACAATCACCATAAAGCGCCGGTCTTTTCTTTGCAAAATCTTTTCGATGCTGTCCCGCCCAAAAGCGACTGTTTTATTGGCCCTTTCGGTGATGAGAATTTCCTGTTTCAGGTTTTTTGGTGTCAACAGGGGTATATACTCTTTTATTCGTATATCATCAGTCGGTTTCATTTTTCATTCATATCCTTTTGTCAAATATAATAATCGGGGCATTTGTTTTAAAACGCTAAAAATAAAAAAGCCGCGGGTTTTTTAAGCTACCCACGGCTTTTTGCTTTTGATTAAACGGTTTTTTTGATCTCAGCAAGCCTCAGGCAGACCGGTACCGAAAAAATAGTACCGAATATAAAAAAAGATTCCGCCTGAAAATTGAGAAAACAATGTAAAATCCCTTCTTTTATTTAAATTGATCCCAAACATTACCGCATAAATAAAAAAATGTCAAGTTATTTTATTAAATATCAGATTTCGTGTTTCGAATTCATCAATATTGGAATACCTAAATCTTGTGCATTT
>CAZSON010000122.1:0-8556 GCA_964608375.1 uncultured Desulfobacter sp.
TTGGCAGGTTTCTTAATAAATCACAAGTACATAGCTTGGTCCGACAAGGATGCGAAGGACTGATAAGATTCTTTCATGACCGTCTTTATCTTTTTCCAATGTATTTCCATATATCCAGGTATGGCACCTTCATCTTGGGATGCTAAAATTAAAATAAAAATTGACCTCGAAATTTCAATAATGTAATAATTTTCAAAAAGTTACTTTTCCTTTTCGATCAGATCTTGAAAAGCGCTTCACCCATGATAATGAGCTTGATTCTCTCTTGTTGATTAATACAATGAAAATAAAGCTTTCCAGATACTCCTCTATTAAATTTTGAAAGAAATCATAACATGACTACAAATCGTGTAAAACGTAAGCTCAGTGCCATTCTTAGTGCCGATGTAAAAAATTACAGTCGTTTGATGGGAGAAAATGAGGTTGCAACGGTTCAAACGATTAAGGCCTATCGTTTGGTTATGACGACGTTTATTCAACAATATCGGGGTCGGGTGGTGGATTCGCCGGGGGACAACCTGTTAGCTGAATTCGGTAGCGTGGTTGACGCGGTGGAATGTGCTGAAAAAATCCAAAGAGAGCTAAAAGTAAGAAACGACGAATTATCCGAAAACCGTAAAATGGAATTCCGAATTGGGATTAATCTGGGAGATGTTATCGAAGATGAAGAAAGAATCTATGGTGATGGGATAAACATAGCCGCTCGGTTGGAAGGCTTGGCGGAAGGCGGGGGCATCTGTATCTCGGGAACTGTCTATGAACATATTAAAAACAAATTGCCTTTAGAATACCATTATATGGGAGAACATTTCGTTAAAAACATAAAAGAGCCAGTGCGTGTTTATCAAGTAAAGAAGGATTCTAAAACGGTTTTTTCACAGTTAAATAAAAAGAACAACTTGCCTGACAAACCCTCTATCGCTGTATTGCCTTTTACAAATATGAGTGGTGCCCCTGAACAGGAGTATTTCAGCGACGGGATAACCGAGGATATCATTACGGATCTCTCAAAAATATCTGGATTATTTGTAATTGCCCGCAACTCTGTCTTTACATATAAAGGAGAACCCGTGAAGGTCGAGAAGGTGGGGCAAGAGCTTGGTGTTCGTTATGTGCTTGAAGGAAGTGTCCGAAAGTCGAACAACCAGGTTCGAATTACAGCACAATTGGTCGATACAAACACAGGCGGACACCTTTGGGCAGAACGATATGATCGAAACTTGGTAGATATTTTTGCATTGCAGGATGAGGTTACACAAAAGATAGTGTCTGCTTTATCGGTTAAATTAACCGAGGATGAACAGATCTGCCGTGTTTGCAAATGTAAAGAAACATGTAATATGGAGGCATATGACTATTACTTGAAGGGATTGGAGCATTTTTCTCGTATCACCCAGGAATCGAATATTGAGGCACGAAATCTATTCCAGAAATCGGTTGAGGTGGATCCGCAATATGCCCCAGCGATTTCCAAATTAGGGGAGACCTACTTTTATGATTGGGCTTACGGCTGGGAGGATAGCATTGAGGTGTTAGAGGAAGCATTCAAACAAGCACAAAGAGCTTTGGCGATAGATGATTCTTTATCAGATGCACACTGCTTACTGGGTCATGTTTATTTATGGCAGAGAGAGCACAAAAAGGCGATTTTCGAGACAGAGAAAGCCATCGCTTTGGAACCCAATAATGCTGACTGGTTAATCGGTTTGGGAGATATTTTATCTTGGGACGACCAACCTGAAAAAGCACTTGAGTTGATTATAAAGGCGATGCGGTTGAATCCAAAATATCCATGTGCTTACTTGTGGAGCCTCGGTCACCCGTACTTCTTAATGAAACAGTATGAAGAAGCAATTTCATCCTTTAATAGAGCCCTTAATATGAATCCAAATTATCATCCGTCCCATTTTTATTTGGCCGCTGTTTATAGCGAACTTGGACAAACAGAGAAAGCCCGATTTCAGGTCGAAGAATTATTGAAAAAATGGCCAGTTGGTAGTTTGGAAGCCGCACGGAAACGATTGCCTTATAAAGATCAAACGACTCTAAAACGGGTTTTGAATGCCGTTGGTATCGCTGGCCTTGCTTGATCCGTATCGTTTTTGCTATTTCCGACACCATGCCTGAATGTTGTGAATTCAGGAGAGTGGAAATGATAGTGTTCGAAATAAAGGGGTCAAGTCCATTTTTGATTTTTATTGATTTTTACTTGCAACTTATCCATTCTTCGGGTCAAATATAGATCTTCAATTAATCGCTTTTTCATTCGCTCGAAAACGCTTCTGACCGTTCTGTCGTTATCAATCCCATACTGTTGACCGATTACCTTGAATGTATCCATGCGCAGTTTGCGGGTAAGGTATATGGCCGCATCGCGGGCTTCGTTGCTTATTCCACGCCGCTTCTTAATAATTTCGGTGTCTTCCACACCGTAGTACCTACAAACTTCATCAAGAATTCGCTTTGTGTCCGGTAATAGTTCGCGGCTTGAAGGGATCTCTTTGTTTATTTTCCCCGAGCCATATTTTTCTTTAATCCGGTCAATGAACGGCTGGGGGCCTATACATACCGGCCATTTTAGCCCGCTTATTGTTTGACTGAATTCATCTTCATCGGCAACAGACACCCATTTTCGATAATACCGCAACCCGTCTTTTCGATTTTTTGAAAGCAGAGACAGAATATAATGTTTATGAAGCCAATTCCACCTTTTGGCAATTGACAGATATCCTTGGTGGCTGCTCCATTTATAGGAATCGAGGCGATCCACCAATCCGGCCCGCAAAGGATTTCGGTGGATATATCGAACTGCCTGCAACAGGTAACTGTCCGTATCGATGAGAATGGACTTGACCCCTTTATAATACCTCCCGTACACCTTCGAGCAAAATACCAACAACAGGATTCAGTCTGACAAAAAAAGCCAGCGAACTTTTGTGGTGGCTTGAAATCTTTTTGCGCAGCTGGTCCTGAGCGTTGGCGTACCGACTTCAGGCCAAAATATTTGTGCAAACCCTTGCTTTATACTTCAATTGATGGTACATGTAAAAATACAATAGGAGGTACGCAATGGGAAAGCTATTAAATATTATTCCAGTGAGCGATTTGAGGCAGGATGCTGCCAAGATCCTGAAGCAATTACGAGAGACCAAGGAACCGCTTGTCGTTACACAAAGAGGGCGGGCAGCTGCCGTCATGGTCAGTGTCGAGGCGTATGAGCAATCTGAACACGATAAAGATCTCCTGCGCCTGCTGGCCAAGGGAGATCGGGAAATAGAAACAGGCGAGGGCTATGATCTGGATACTGTTCTGGCTGAGGCCGATTCACTCCTAGCGCGGGAGCCATCGTGAAAGTCCGCTTTACTCCTTCTGCCAGAGCCCAATTTCTGTCTGCTCTCTCATATATCCAGCGAGATAAACCTTCAGCTGCAGCCAAATTTCGTGAACGAACCGAAAGACTCTTACGAAGGCTTGAGGATTTGCCAGAATCAGGAAGAGTCATACCAGAGTTTCCAGAGCTTCCTTACCGGGAGGTAATTATATCACCATACCGTTTTTTTTATAAAATCAAAGGGGATGTCGCTTGGATTGTTGCTGTGTGGCATGGCGCACAGCTTCCAAAAGAACCAAGGATTTGAACGCCAACAAGTCAGTGCACCCGACCACCGGGTAGCGCGGCTTTTGCTTTTCGCCATTGCCTGGATAATCATCTCTTGTCGGACCAAGCTATGTACTTGTGATTTATTAAGAAATCTGCCAAATATGGTCGTTTTTCAGTCTTAGGCGGCACTTTTCAGGGCCAAAAACACGGTTATAAGGACTTTGTGGTTCTTTGAGCTCATATCCTTCATCATTCTCCAACTCTCTGCGGCCTATTGCCTTTGCACCCAGTTTAGCTTTTGTTTCCATCACAAATTCTTTATCACCGACAGCTATGCTTTCCGTCCATTTTGCATCGCGTTGGTTCAATCCATTTTTCAAAACCTCCTCTACCCAATTGCGATGATATTCTGATAGCTGATCGTTATCTCCGATACCAAGCAAAGCTGTTAATTTCTGCCGATTTATCAACAAATAGCGATGCTTTGGATTTTGGATCTCATGATATCCACCATAAACAAGTCCTTTTCGGACTGGACGGAACTGTTTCATGATCCGATTATCGTTACGGCTGTTTTGGATCGGCTGTTACACCATAACGTGGTTATCAATATCAAGGGGAACAGCTACCGTCTCAGAGGAAAAATGAAAGCGGATGGAGTGGATAACTTTAAAAATGTGAATACAAGTGGCTCAATTCTGACGACCGAAAATGGCTCAATTTTAAAAGACCGTTGACAAGTATTTCATCTGCCTTGAATTGATGAGGGTAACACCGACAAAACACCAGTCGGCCGGTATTTAAGGAAATGATGGATCTGGTAATACCGCCACATTCGCCGGCTGTTTTAAATCCGATTTCAACTGCTTTTTCTACCGGCAATTGTTACCCACCCTTCATTCATGCCTGTTTCAAGAATTTCTAGCCCTACGGCATCCATTTTTTCCAGCACCCGATGGTGGTTTTCTACGATCATCCCGGAGCAGATAAATATGCCGCTGTTCGTCAATACCTCCCGTACGTTTTCGAGCAGAATAACAACAATATCTGTTGATATGTTGGCGACAACAAGATCAAACTTTTCTGCCACCCCGTCAAATAATTTTCCGGTCTTCAGCTTGAAACGGTCGGTCTGAATATTGTTGAGCAACAAATTTTTCCGCGCCACGTTAGTCGCGACTTCGTCCTTATCGATGCCCAGGCCTTTTGCAGCCCCCAGTTTGGCTGCCGTTACCATCAAAATACCGGACCCGGTTCCGATATCCAGAAAAGATGCCCCTTTTTGCAGGTATTTTTCGATCATGTTGATGCACATGGCAGTTGTTGGATGTGTGCCTGTGCCAAAGGCCATTCCAGGATCAATTTCGATTATAATATCCCCTGGATCGGCAATATATTTTCTCCATGTCGGCTTTATCACCACTTTTTCGCCGATCTTTTTCGGCCGGAAAAAGGTTTTCCATGATTCAGCCCAGTCCTCATCATCAATTTCCCGATAGACTATCTCGGATTGAATCCGGTTTATCTTTTTCAACCGCATTAATTTTTCTGCCAAGATCTCTTGCCTTTTTTCCGCTTCTTCGTTTTTGGGGATATAACCGATTACCGCATAATGATCGGGCCTGCTGCCGGCCTCACCGGTCTCTTTGTTCTTAAATGCAATTTCCGGATCTTCGAGAACAACACCCGGTAGCTCCAAATCATAAAATATGTTTGAAATAAGATCCATTGCCAACTGATTGTTGTAACAATCAAATATAACTTTTGCCTCAATCCATTTCATCCTTTTTTTCCGTAAAGTACCGACGAATTGCTTCATTGAAGGTGCGAAATGCGGTTATATTATTTTATAGACCGGATTATCAATCAATTAAAACCATTTTTTATCGACATCTTTATTGATATAAAGCATGATGACGGCACATATGGCAACAGGCAGGGTTAAATTATGCGGGTTCGCAGATGACCGGATCGGGCTTTAATAAAAAATATGACGTGGCGGTGGTAGGCAGCGGACCGGCCGGAGCAATGGCGGCGTTTTGCCTTGCCAAGAAGGGGGTGCGGGTTGCAGTTTTAGAAAAATCGGCATTACCCCGGTATAAACCGTGTGGCGGTGGAATCGTTCGAAAAGCGATGCAGTTTCTACCGGTTGATGTTTCAGAACTTATTGAACGTGAATGTTACCAGGTGGAATTGAATTTTATTTTGCATCATATTCATTTTTCCGCAAAAAGAAAACAACCGATTGTTTCCATGACCATGCGGGATAAGTTTGACTATTCTCTGGTTTCAGCTGCCAGGGCAGCGGGGGCGGCTATTTTTTCAAAATGCCGGGTTGTGGATGTGGTGAGCACGGTCGATACGATTGAGCTGATGACCAGCAAAGGGCCATTTCACACCCGGTTTGTAGTAGGCACGGATGGTGTCTTGAGTACTGTGGCAAAAAAATCAGGGTGGCAGGAAAGCCGGAATCTGATTCCTGCGATCGAAACTGAAATTATAGTTTCTAAAGAAGAAATGGATAGATTCTGTCATTCCGCCAGATTTGACTTTGGTCTATTTTCAGCCGGTTATGGATGGGTTTTCCCAAAAAAAGCCCATCTTTCCGTCGGTGTCCTTAGCATGCGAAAAAATAGGGTCAGACTCAATGACATGATGGAAAACTATTTAAACGCTTTAGGACTTGATTCATCAAAAAGATCAAAACGGTACGGATACTTAATCCCGGTGACGCCCAGAAATGATGCTTTTATGAAAGGGAGCGTCCTTTTAGCAGGAGATGCGGCGGGATTTGCAAATCCGATTACCGGAGAAGGGATCTCTTTTGCGCTTTTAAGCGGCCAAATCGCAGCCGATGCTCTGCTTGACGGCGCTTTCCAGAAAAGCAGGGTAAAAAATATATTCGAGTCAGAGATTAAGAAAAAAATATTGTCCGAATTACACCTGGCTCATATCTTCGCAAAATTGATATACCGTTATCCGAGACTGTTTCGTTTTCTGTTTCGTTTTCATGGGCAAAAGTTTGTAGAAAATGTAACCGATATTGAAATGGGCAAAACCACATATCGTTGTTTGGCGAGCGACCCTTTAAATTATGTTAAACTTTTGCAGCTGTGGAATTAAGATTCAAAACGCCATCTATGGATGGATATAACTAGTTGACAAAAATAGACAATCATTTGTATTTGATTCGATACCCACTATCTATTTGCCGATCGTGGATGGTTTTTATGAAAAGATGTAATGACAACCGGCCAGAATGAGAGAGAACCTGAATTGAAAGGGGGCATAGGCAAAAAATGGATTTTGAACTTACAGAAGAACAACTGATGGTAAAAGATATGGCTCGGCGATTTACCGAAACAGAGATCAAACCGGTAGCCGCAGAACTCGACAAAAACCATGAGCACCCAGCAGAGATCATCAAGAAAATGGGTGAACTGAAAATGATGGGCATCGCAGTGCCTGAGGAATATGGCGGAGGGGGTATGGATAACGTTAGTTATGCACTGGCTCTTATCGAAATCTCCAAGGCCTGTGCCAGTACAGGTGCGATCATGTCTGTGAACAATTCTCTTTATTGTTTTCCGGTGATGGCGTTTGGAAACCACGAACAAAAGGTGAAATATCTTTCCCCTGTTGCCGGGGGCGAAAAAACAGGCTGCTACGCATTGACCGAAGCCGGCGCCGGTTCGGACCCCTCAGCCCTTCTCACTTCAGCAGCCCAGGATGGCGATGAATGGATCATCAACGGAGAAAAAAAATTCATTACAAGTGGAAATGTGGCCTCATACGCTGTTATCGCCGCCATAACGGAAAAAGGAAAAGGATACAAAGGAATCAGTTCCTTTGTGCTCGATCTGGAAAAAACACCCGGATTTAAGGTCGGCCGTGTCGAGGATAAACTTGGTATCAATGCGTCCGGAACAGCAGAGCTGGTCTTTGAAAATGCCAGAATCCCTTCCGATGGCCTGCTCGGCAACAAAGGAGAAGGTTTCAAGCAGATGCTTACAACCCTTGATGGCGGTCGGATCGGCATTGCTTCCCAGGCGGTGGGTATCGGTCGAGCTGTTCTGGAAGAAGCACTGGAATATGCAAAAGTGCGTGAACAATTTGGTAAACCGATAACTTCCTTTCAGGCGATCCAGTGGAAACTGGCGGATATGGCCACCGAACTGGATGCCGCCGAACTGATGACCCTGCGGGCGGCCTGGCTGGAAGATAATGGGAAACCGTACGAAAAAGCGGCTGCCATGGCCAAGATGTATTCCTCGGATGTGACCATGCGAGCCGCTGTAGAAGGCGTTCAGATTTTAGGCGGATATGGTTACTGCAAGGAATATCCGATGGAAAGGCACATGAGGGATGCAAAGATTTGCCAGATTTATGAAGGAACCAATGAAATCATGCGTCTGATTATTGCAAATAATCTCATTAAAGGAAAATAGATACCCGGGTCCAAAGGGCCCGGCCCTGATTCCTCCCTGAAAGGGAGTATCGGTTCTGCAGCAAAGGAGTGCCTAAAGTGAGCTTAAGTGATCTAAAGTGCCTAAAGTTAAGGAATTTCATCTTTTTATAATTAAAACCGACAGAGCGTAGCGATACCTCAACTTTAGATCACTTGACACTTCGTATTAATTAAAGGCAAATTGAAGATATTTTGAGGGCTGAAAAGGGAATCAGGCCTGTTTGATAAAGGTCCCGTTTCGATATTCCGCAAAGGCCGTCTCTAATTCTTCCTGTGTATTCATCACAATAGGACCCTGCCAGGCAACCGGCTCGTTGATCGGTTGCCCGGAAACCAAAAGAAATCGGGCTGATGAATCTGTGGTGGTTATTTTAATACAATCACCACCCTGATAGATAACCAGATGGCCCTCATTAATGAGGGCATTTTTCTTTGGATCAAAATACCCGTTCCCCTCAATCACATACGCAAATACCTTATGACCCTT
>CAZSON010000123.1:0-3762 GCA_964608375.1 uncultured Desulfobacter sp.
CAAAATGGTCATTTAGAGAGCAATATGGACTTTTTACGAGTTCATCAAACTTGAGAATTGAATTTTAACCCCTTTGATATTAACTGAAAGGAGTCGTATTATGTCAAATGATAAAATGGCAACGATGGATGGAAACACGGCAGCCGCCCACGTGGCTTATGCCATGAGCGATGTTGCCACCCTGTACCCGATTACACCATCGTCATCCATAGGGGAGATTGCAGATGAATGGGCGGCTGAAGGCCGCAAAAACATATTCGGTCAAAATATGATCGTCCGCCAGCTGCAATCCGAAGCCGGTGCTGCGGCTTCCGTGCACGGATCACTGGCTGCCGGAGCGTTGACCACAACATTTACTGCATCGCAGGGGCTACTTTTAATGATCCCCAATATGTATAAAATGTCTGGAGAGCTTCTGCCCGGTGTGATTCATGTCTCAGCCCGAGCGATTGCCGCACATGCCCTATCGATTTTTGGTGATCATCAGGACGTAATGGCGGTGCGACAGACAGGTTTTGCCATGCTGGCTTCAGCATCTGTGCAGGAAGTAATGGATCTCGGTTTGATCGCGCACCTTGCAGCCATCGAATCAAGTATTCCTTTTATTCATTTTTTTGATGGATTCCGGACCTCCCACGAAATTCAAAAAATAGCGATCATCAATTATGAGGACATGGCCAAGTTAACGAACCAGCAGGCCGTTGCCCAATTCCGCGCCCGGGGCGCAAATCCGGAGAGACCCGAATTGCGAGGAACAGCCCAGAATCCGGACATCTATTTTCAGGGTCGGGAAGCAGCGAACAGATATTATCTGAAAGTAGCGGGCATTGTCGGAGATTACATGAAAAAAGTCGGCGATTTGACCGGGCGGAGATACAATCTTTTTGATTATGTGGGGGATCCCAAAGCCGACAGGATCATTGTTGCAATGGGATCTTGCTGCGAAACCATTGAAGAAGCGGTTAATTATCTGAAAAATAAGGGCGAAAGCGTCGGTCTTGTCAAGGTTAGGTTGTTCCGGCCGTTTTCATCCGCTCATCTTTTATCCGCCATACCACAAACCGCAAGACATATCACGGTGCTCGATCGAACCAAAGAACCGGGTGCTGTGGGTGAACCGCTGTACCTGGATATTTGCACCGCTTATATGGAGCACGCTTTAACACCGAAGATTTTGAACGGACGTTACGGCCTCGGTTCAAAAGAATTTAATCCGGCCATGGTGGTGGCTGTTTTTGAAAATATGAAATCCGAAAGCCCCAAAAATCATTTTACGGTGGGGATAGATGACGATGTAACCCATACCTCACTGGAGGTGGGGGGGAGTCTTGATGTAACCCTTAAAGGCACGGTTCAGTGCAAGTTTTGGGGTCTTGGAGCTGATGGAACCGTTGGAGCCAACAAAAGTGCTATTAAAATTATTGGCGACAACACAGACATGTATGCCCAGGCCTATTTTTCATACGATTCCAAAAAATCAGGTGGTATTACCATCTCCCATTTACGATTTGGCAAAGAGCCTATCAAGTCCACTTACCTGATAGATACGGCGGACTATATTGCATGTCACAAATCGAGTTATGTCGACATCTATGATGTGCTTGAAGGAATCAAAGAGGGTGGCACTTTTGTGCTCAATTCCAAATGGACCACAGGTGATATGAAAGAAAAGCTACCGGCCGCCATGCGTCGCACCATCGCCACGAAAAAGCTTAAAGTCTATAATATTGATGCGGAAAAGATTGCCAGCGAGGCCGGACTTGGCGCACGGATTAATATGATCATGCAGACCGCCTTCTTTAAACTGGCCAATGTTATTCCGGTCGATGAGGCTATCGCTTATCTTAAAGATCAAATTAAGAAAATGTTTGCTAAAAAAGGTCAAAACATCATCGACATGAACTTTGCAGCGGTCGATCAGACCCTTGAAAACCTTGTGGAAATCAAATACGAAAAATCCTGGGCTGATGCGGTTGACAAACCTGCGGCGGATAAGGACCAACCGGATTTCGTCAATAATGTCATACGGCCAATTCTGGAACAACAGGGTAATAAGGTACCGGTCAGCGCGTTTAGCCCGGATGGTATCTTTCCGGTAGACACCTCCAGGTATGAAAAAAGGGGTGTGGCAATCAATGTGCCGGAATGGATCATGGATAACTGCATTCAATGCAATCAGTGCGCTATGGTCTGTCCACATGCCAGCATCCGACCGGTGCTTTTAACTGAAGCGGAATTGAAAAAGGCGCCGGAAGGGTTTGAAGCTAAAAAAGCGGTGGGTAAAGATCTTAAGGATTATTATTTTAGGATCCAGGTCGATACGCTGGATTGCATGGGGTGCGGCAATTGTGCCGACATCTGTCCGGCCAAGAAAAAAGCGCTTGCCATGAAACCGCTTAACAGCCAGCTCCCGCTTCAAGTGCCGTTTCATGAATTTACCGTAGAACTGCCGGTACGCGATGATGTGGTCAGCCGAACCACGGTAAAAGGGAGCCAATTCTGCCAGCCTCTGCTTGAATTTTCAGGGGCCTGTGCCGGCTGTGGAGAAACACCTTACGTCAAACTGCTGACCCAGCTTTTTGGTGAACGGATGGTCATCGGCAATGCCACCGGTTGCAGTTCCATCTGGGGCGGATCGGCCCCGGCCATTCCCTATTGCGTCGACAAAGATGGTTTCGGACCCACATGGGGCAATTCTCTATTTGAGGATTCCGCGGAATTTACCTACGGGATGTTTTTGGGGGCGCTGCAGCAACGCCGTAAACTGGCGGATTTAATTCGCAATGCCCTCACCGCAGACTTCCCGGGCGAAGTAAAAGATACAATGCAGGGCTGGCTGGACAATTTTAAAGACGCACAGGGCTCTCGGAAATACGGCGATCGGCTAAAAGCGCTTTTGCCGGGGTTTCAAGACCATTCACTTTTGTCAGAAATCAATGGATATTCTCCCAAACTGTTTACAAAAAAGTCATATTGGATACTTGCCGGAGACGGTGCCGCCTACGACATAGGTTTTGGCGGTATTGACCATGTCATGGCGGCCGGAGAAGATATAAATGTGCTGGTGATGGACACCGAAGTTTACTCAAATACCGGGGGGCAGTCCTCGAAAGCAACGCCGACCGGATCGGTAGCAAAGTTTGCCGCTTCCGGCAAAAAAACACCCAAAAAAGATATGGGCCAGATGATGATGAGCTATCGGTATGTATATGTTGCCAGTGTAGCCATGGGTGCCAGTAAACAGCAGTTGATGAAAGCATTTATAGAGGCCGAAAGCTATGATGGGCCTTCATTGATATTGGCCTATTCACCCTGTATCAACCAGGGGATTATGGCCGGTATGGGCAAAAGCCAGGAAGAATCAAAACTGGCCGTTCAGTCCGGATATTGGCCACTTTACCGGTATAACCCGGCTTTGAAAGCTGAAGGCAAAAACCCGTTCATCCTGGATTCCAAGAAACCCGACGGAACCTTCCAGACATTTCTGGAAGGTGAAATTCGTTATGCATCTTTAAAGAGAACATTTCCCGCGGAAGCCGAAACCCTGCACGCTGCGCTTGAAGAACAATTTAACATGCGCTATGAAGAGCTGGCAAGGATGGCTGATCAGACCGGGGATTAAAACTTTTGCCCGACTTTGCCGCGGGAGACGATCTTATCAAAATCCTTTCGAGGACGTGCATTGGGTGATTCATCCGGAACACCCAGAGTGAGTAAGGTGAGGAGGTACATTTTTTTTGGAATGCCTAACTCGGATTTTAT
>CAZSON010000123.1:3862-8462 GCA_964608375.1 uncultured Desulfobacter sp.
GCCCGTCTGCCTGCTTCCAGTATTTTGCGCAGCGCCTCATCTGTTACCGCTTCATCCTTTTTAAACCGGCGAATGCATCGCCATTTGTGAATCGCCTCTGTTGTTTCCATAAATTCTCCTTTTTAAAAAGTTGATATTTTTTCAGGTCCGGTTTTATGTCCGATCAGATAACATGCATCAGGATCTTATGATTTTTAAAATAAGTAAGCAGGCTTGCCGAGTCAAGCCAAAATGCAGATGAAATGTATCCGACTTTAAAATGAAGATTTTTATTTTAAAAATTAATGAAGACTTGACAAATACCACAATGTGTCATTTATTATTATAATAAACTGTAAAAGCAATTCACATACTGATGATGATAAATTTAGGGTTAAGGAGATAAAGGATGTACAACTGGAAGTGCCTTAATTGTGGATATTTGACAGAGTCTGAAAGGTGCCCGTCCTGTAAATATTCCAACTGCCGTGGATGCCATATTTTACAGTACGCCAGCTCTCCGCCCAAACAGTGTCCATCATGTAAGGAACAGTCTGATTTCATAGATCTTGATGAAAAAAGTGCGGATGGGTAAGATCTTGGCAATGTGAATAAGGATGAATTTTGATCCGATGGGAGAAAAGGATTCGAAACCGTTGACAGGAGAGGGTAAAAAAATACGGAGCTTACAAAGGATATATCTGAGCCGAAAAGGAGCGGCTGCCTTGAAAAGAGGATGTTTTTATCAACCGATGTATAAAGATCTATCCGAAGTACTCGAGTTGGTAAAAATAAGTTTCGAGAGCAAAGGTAAAACAAAACTAGATTACAAAAGACCGTTTAAAGAAGGAATGGTTGAAGAATCCGAATGGGTGCCGGCTTCCTATGTTGGCTTCGAGGTAGAAGAATATTTTGTATACGAAAGGAGAGCAGAAGGTCGTAATCTTCTTTTTCGTGTGCAACCATTTTTTTTATCCCGTAACAAAAGGTTAGAATACAAAATTTATGAAGCAGGACAGGCGATCGGCGGGTTGATTTCGTACTACCTTGGCATCTGCGCAAAAATGAATAATGCAAAATTGATAATGAATGACTGAGTAAGGTGAAAGAAGATGACCACTATGAGTTTAACCGGAAAGGATGGGCTGCGAAAGACAGCCTGGCAAATTCATGACTACATCCGGGAAGAACTGGTTCTGACTCGTCCGGATATCAATGTAATGGGGATGCCCTTTAACTCCGGCCTGCTGATGAGCTTTTTGACCGGTCTCTGCCAGGGAAAGGAACTGGTCATCGGGGAACCGGGGCTTGGTAAAACCACTTCTGCTGAATATGTTTGTGCTCTTTTGTACCGGTTTCCCCTTGGGGTTGTATGGAGAAGCGAGGTTGCGGGTCATCCCGAACAGACTGAAGAGAAGATCATCGGTCGTCCGGATCTGGGGAAGCTCAACCAGGGAGACGAGGTGGTCGTGTGGTCCTACTTTGCCCTGCTTCCGGTGAAAATCGTTGACGAGATCAACCGATTACCGGAAACAAAACAGAGCATGATTTTGGACGGTGTCGATCGCGGCAAATGGGAATATTTAAATGATGGCATTATCAATAAAGAATTCTGCCTCTTCGCCACGGCTAATTATCATGACCAGGGCACCAATACGATTATTGCCCCTCTGATCGACCGCTTCGACCTCATGGTGGAGTCCAAGCACCCCGGCCCCAATCTGGCCTACCAAATCGGGGGCCGCGGTTCAAATGGACTGGCCCTTCGCCATGAAGATTTAGAGGATGAATTCCATCAAATTCTAAGCTCCAGGCTTCCCTATCATGTTCAGATGAAGCGGGTCGAGGAGATCTGTGGTCAATTTGCGGACACATTGGAAAAAGGGCCGGGCATTCGAACCCTCTCGAGCGTGGAACGCCAAGCTATTCGGCGGCAAAAAGAACAGATCCCTTTTGATTTAGATGCCGGTGCTTTTTTAAGGCTCGTCCTATCTGAGCTCTCTTTTTGCCATCGTTTCGGTCAGAAACGATCCCATGAGGTGTGCGAAGATGGTTGTCACTTCACGGGCTATCTTTGCAGCACTATCCAAAATTGTGTTTCCAACCGACTCCCGATCAGCGTGAAAAACTTTTCACAGACGTTGGCCTGGTTTCTGGGGGATGACACAGTGGGACTTGAGCATCTCATTGCGGTGTTGCCCTATGCCCTTGCCCATAGAATTCAATGGAAGGAGCGAACTCTGGCGCAGAGCGATAAAGAGGCGCGAAATGATCCCCTTGCAATATATATGGCCAAGAAAGCTGTTAAAGAGATGCATCGGCGTTATATGGAGCAAAGCTCCCAGATCAAAGATGCTCTGTCTGTCGGCTGCCGCATTACCGAAGGTGAGAAAATTGAAGCGATCCGGGGTGATCATCCCATTTACTGGGAGATCATAAAGGACATGGGGGAGGTAGAGCCCGGGAGATGAAAAACCCTTTTATCGATTTCCGACCTGAAAAATATCAGATAAAAGAGCGTCCTGATCAGATAATTGCTGATAAAAATCAAGATATTTACAATCATATCCTCAAGGCCTACTTTAATCTAGTTGAAAACGAAATTGAAAATCTGGCCTGGGTTGTAGAGCATGATCGCGTGGTTAAGGCCTATGGCGCTGCTGCCGAAGGGCTGCGAGATCTTCAATATGATCAGGCGTATATTGAGGAGTTCTGTGCGGAGCTGGATAGTTCCAGCGGTATTCCGTACCTGATTCCAGGGCCGGCCGGACTCTATCTGTCCGCCCTTGTCAATTATGCTCAAGACAGCCATATTTTGCTGAAGATCGGGGATTACAAACGACCTTTCCATTTTTTAGGTTACGG
Organism: uncultured Desulfobacter sp.; assembly: GCA_964608375.1. Lineage (GTDB taxonomy): Bacteria > Desulfobacterota > Desulfobacteria > Desulfobacterales > UBA2156 > UBA2156. The sequence goes on from CAZSON010000123.1 coordinate 6,707, forward strand.
GCTCCCTGAAGGAAAAACCCTCACGCTCCAAGGAGATGGAGGGGACTTTATCGGTGCGGGTCTCAACGGAGGGCGGCTGGTTGTGCAAGGGTCGGCCGGAAATTGGTGTGGCGCCGGTATGCTAAAGGGTGAGATCTGGGTTGACCGGCACACAGGACGAAACACAGGGGAGTGGATGCATGCTGGAGAGATTCGGGTGGACGGAGAGATTCAGAGCATCGGTAGGACACTTTTTGGAGGGTCTATCTTCAAGCATGGAAGAGTCATCGCTCCTCGGGAAGTTCAGCAGGTGTTTTAAGTGAGGCGATATGCCGGATCTGGATGACATCTTAAAAACGGTCTGGCCAAGTGTCAGAAAGCGACATCTTTTCCCAGAACTTCCTGTTCCGGCGTGTGCCGATGGGGAACTGCGCGTCGGTCTGGATATTAAAGGCAAAAAGATCTCCATATCCCGCAAGTTCGTCAAAGAGATGTCTGTGGTGCTTAAGCCCCAGGAGATACTCGAAGGGCTGCTGGACCACGCCGTCTCCCATTACATTTACTGTCCCTGGAGCCTTTCAACCCATCTTAAACTTTACGCAGAGGCCAAAGCAGTTCTTGGGGACAAAGAGATGGCCCTGAGGGCAACCGATTGTTTCATGGATGTCGTTGCTGACACGCTCTGTGTCAGTCAAAAGGAGACGACCCTTCCCAAAATTTATCGACACTTGGAGCTAACTGTTCTCGATGAGGCCGTTCATGCCTTGTTCCAACGGATCTGGGGCATCGACCTGGGCGTCCGGGCCTACGAAGAGTTATCCAGTAAACTTTCTCGAATCCCGTATCGGGATCGCAGCAGCTGGATGAAAGGCATTAGACGATTTGCCAAACTGATCCAACCCCTTTTGGAGATGGAGAAGGATTATGGAAACCTGGATACACCATGCCCAATGGGTGGTCACGGTCTTCAGCAATACTCTGCCCCGGAGATCGAGGAGGGGCTCAAAGATTTAGCCCTCAATGCGGTCTCTCCCGCTGATTTTGAAGAAATCATCCACGATTTTGAAGATGAAATTTCAGATGCGATCCAACCGGCGAGTCAGGGATCGGATTCAGCATCCGCCGGGTCCATGGATACCAATATTCTCTATTATATGAAACTGGCTGAGAACTATGCGCTTCCCATCCGCAAGGTTCCAAAGCAAAACAGTGGCTCCACCTATCCCGATCACCACATCAGTTGGGAGGCAGGCCTACCTTACCAGGACATCGACCCCTGGACAAGCTTTGGAAAATTCATGCCCGGCATCACACAGGCCTGGAAACGCAGGGAGGGACAAGTCTATGGTAAAGAGGAAGGCGTACCGGACTGTATGGTGATTATCGATTCTTCCGGCAGCATGAAGGATCTAAGATGTGATCTGTCGTATGCAGTGCTGGGTGCGGCCTGCGCATCGGATACCTATCTGAAAAACGGCGCTCGTGTGGCGGTCTATAACTTCGGCGATGCCTCAGCAGGGGGCCGGCAAATCCTCACATATTCCCGGCATCGAAGGGAGATATACACCGCCCTTTGTCGTTACTTTGCCGGAGGGACAAAGTTTCGGGTGGAGGACATTGATTCCCTTCAGATGAATCGAACGCCGGATATATTCCTGATATCAGACATGCAGATTACAAACCTTCAGGTATTGATCCAATATTTTAATACCTGTAAAAATCGAGTTACCGCGGTTCACATCGGGAGCAATGAACATACGGGTGCGTTTTGCCGCAC
>CAZSON010000124.1:0-8408 GCA_964608375.1 uncultured Desulfobacter sp.
CCCAAAATGGTCATTTAGAGAGCAATATGGACTTTTTACGAGTTCATCAAACTTGGTTGTCAGGGACCGATTTTTTTTCTCAAACTATTGATGGTCATGTTATAATCTCGGCTCCCAAAAACAGCGGATCCTGCCACAAAAATGTCCGCACCTGCCGAAGAAATCTCTTCTATATTTTGTTCGTTAACGCCGCCGTCAATTTCAATTCGTGTGGCCAGCTCTCTACCCTGAGTCATCGAACGAAGTCGTCTGATTTTTTCAAGGGAGTTCGGTATGAAGGTCTGACCGCCGAATCCTGGATTAACGCTCATTATCAATATAAAATCTACCGACTCCAGTATCCATTCAATCGCTGATAGGTCAGTAGTCGGATTCAGGGCAACTCCGGCGCCTGAACCTGCTTCTTTTATCCGATGAATCGTCCGATTTAAATGTGTGCAGGCCTCTACCTGGACAGAAATAAAACCGGCTCCTGCCTCTGCAAACGCTGAAATATAGCAGTCTGGTTCTTCAACCATCAAGTGAACGTCGAGCGGGATAGAAGCAAGTCGTTTGACGGCCCGTACGATGATAGGCCCCATGGTGATATTCGGCACAAAATGGCCGTCCATGATATCCAAATGCAACCAATCTGCTCCAGCCTCCTCAACAGCGTTTATCTCTTCTCTCAGTTTAGAAAAATCTGCAGATAGCAAAGATGGCGCCAACAGCTTCATGTTCGTATCCCCTTTCATTGAAATAGAGTTTTTTTAGTTTCTGACATGGTTCTACCATGCATCAAAAATCTGACTTTTAACCATAACATCATCCCTATAGAGAAAAACAGTTGCAGCCTTACCTTTCGGTAATAAAAGCCATACTTCTTCACCCGGTCTCATGAAATCATCCAAAAAATCGTTTGAAATACCAAAACTGTTCAGTCGCAGGCGAATATGGCTTTTTAAAAATCCACTTTTAAGTCTATATCTGAACAGATTGACCCCTTTTACTTCGTTTCTATATGTTTGCAATCCACGGCCGGACTTTCTGTTTCGTACGAGATTGACAATATATCCCTCTATCACCCGGTGACCTGAAATCGGTTCCTGACCGATGATGATATTTTTCGGCTTCTCCTTATAAAATCTTGAGGTTACCTTCCCGACTGAAAGGTTGTTCCGCTCAATAAGGAAAATCGCATCTTCTATGGAAAGACTTTGCAGATCCGGCATCTGGTATGCCTTCACCCGGACTCCAACGCTCACCAGGAGATTAACGCATTCACCTCGCGGTATCATAACACCGGGGGTAGGCGTCTGCGCAATGATATCATCTCTTTGAACATCCTGACTGGAAATCCTCGACAACTCGTTCTGACACAGGTCGTTTTCTTCCAAGATTATTCGGGCCTGTTGGATTGAAAGCCCTTGGAGATTCGGCATCATAACCGTTTTAGCACCCTTTGAGATGATGATCCTGATATCCCGCCCTTTTCTGATTTCAGCACCGGCCTTTGGATCTTGAAAAATAACATGATCTACCGGAACATCTGAACTGTACTCAGATCTCTTCACCTTTGTGTTAAGCCCGATATCGGTTAAGATTTTAAGAGTATAAACAACGTCTTTTCCGATCAAATTAGGGACGATAATTGTATCCTCCCGCTTTATAATATAGGTAAGAGTGAGAAATGTACTTAGGCCGAAAACAACAAAAAATACAATAATCAGGGCAGATATTTTAACAACTCTTGTAATCATCCGACTCTTTTCATCCGGACTGTAAAAAAACCATCCATATGCTGAAGATGAGGAAACGTTTGAAGAAAGCCGTGATCATTCACAAGTGAGCGTGCTGCCTCGGGTACCCCTAGAAGCATCTTGTCAGCGGTGTACTCGGAATGTTCGGCTAAAAACGCTTCTATCACATCCTCACCCTCTTCAGGTTCTGTGCTGCACACCGCATAAACCAAAACGCCCGATGGCTTGAGAACGCTCGAAACATTATCTAAAAATTTTACCTGTTGCTCATGGTAGACTTTCAACTGATTTCTGGACCGATTCCATTTGACGTCCGGGTTTCTTCTCAGAACACCCAGTCCTGAACAGGGTGCGTCTACCAGGATACGGTCAAACATTGCTGTTAAACCTTTTCTGACGGGATAGTTTAGATCGAATGGAAACGTCGCCGCAATTGAAATGCCAAGCCGTTTCATTTCCGATCGGAGTCTAAAAAGTTTTTTTTCATTTTTGTCAACCGCCATAATCCGCCCTGAATTGTTCATCCTTTGGGCGAGATGTCCGGTTTTACCGCCAAGCCCGGCACAGGCATCCAAAACGCTCTCCCCGGGTTGAGGGTCAACGAGAAATGAGACCAGTTGCGAAGCTTCGTCCTGTACTTGAAACAATCCTTTCTTAAAAGCCTGCATTTCAGGAATCGATGTCATCGGAGCGAAGAAAGAAATCCCATCCGGGGAATAGGTTGACAGGCGGATATTTTTTACCTGATGTTGAAGATCCTTTGCCAATTCTTTTCGGGTTGTCCGTAGCACATTGGCACAGATAGAGATCGGCGGTATGGTGTTGATAGCATCACAAAACGCCTCTGTCTCCTGGTACCCCATACGTTTGATCCATTTTTCAATAATCCACCGCGGAAATGACCGCTTTATCGACAACGATCCTATCGGGTCTTTATGGGGGTCTGGTAAGGGCATTTCTTGATAATTTAGGGAAGCTTTTCGTAATAGCGCATTGACATAACCCGCGGTCCACGGGGATGATGAGGACTTGGCCATTTCAACAGCGGTATGCACAGCAACAGCGACCGGTATCTTTGATAAATATATTATCTGAAAAAGCCCTATTCTGAGAATATTTAAAATATTGAGCTCTATTTTTTCGATACGGATATTTGAAAAATATGAAATGATAGTATCGAGAAAACCCCGCCATCTTAAAACGCCAAAAACAAGCGCTTGGAGCAGCGAGCGATCCTTTTGCGAAAGAGAACGCTTGTTATGAACAATTTCAAATAGAAAATCGAGTGTTCTTTTTTTATTCCCCAGCTCATTTAGAATCCACAAAGCTATGTGGCGTACATCTTTGTGGGCGCAAAATATTGGAGGTCCGACGTTGAAAAATCGCTTCACAGCAATATACCTTCCCGCCAGGTTCCAATTTCTTGGAATTGATTCTTCTCCTTGAGAGGTCGAAGGAGATTCACACATTTTCTCGGCTTAGGACAAAACTGTTCCCGTGCCTATTCTGGCCCCTTGCATGAAATCTTTTATGAAAAGACGCTTTCCCGAAGCTGCCTGAATTTCAAGAACGGACAGTGCTCCTTTTCCGGTGGCCACGCGCAGTTCGTCCGAAAACCCTTTTATAACAGTGCCCGGAATTTCATCGGATTTTAAAAGCATCGGCCTTGCTTTGAATATTTTGAGGCGTTTCTTCCCCCAAAAAGTAAAAGCGCCCGGCCGGGGCGTTACTCCCCGGATAAAAGCATCAATATCATCAGCAGCCATTTTCCAATCGATGTGTCCATCTTCACTTATTAGCAAAGGAGCATAGGTGGCAATATCATGGCGCTGTGGTCTGGGGGTTACACTACCAAGATCGAGCGCGTTTAATGTTTTAATCATGAGATTTGCGCCGATAACGGCCAAACGGTCATGCAGGGTGGTCGATGTATCATCGGGATTAATTTCAAGTTTATCAGATAAAAGGATATCACCTGTATCCAATCCGCCATCAATGAATATAGTAGTAACACCGGTCTCTTTTTCCCTGTTTATTATGGCCCATTGAATCGGTGCGGCGCCGCGCAATTTTGGAAGGAGTGATGCGTGCAGATTGATCGCCCCAATACGGGGTACTGCGAGAATATGTTCGGGTATGACATGACCAAAGGCAACAACGATAAGAAAATCGGGTTTTAAATAGTCAAGTTTCTGTTCAAATGCATCGGTCTTAATGGATGCCGGCTGCATAATTTCATATCCCAGTTCGTCGGCAACTCTCTTTACAGGAGGTGATGCTATTTTACGTCCTCGCCCCTTTGGTCGATCAGGTTGTGTCACAACTAGAGATATCGTATGTTCAGTTTTATGGAGGCGTTTTAGGGTTGGCAGTGCGAAATCCGGAGTACCCATAAAGACAAGTTTGAATCTTTTCTTCATCTGTTTTTAATTTTTTTTCTCATTCGTCTTTTATACATTTCTCTTTTTAAGGAACTTATATGTTCGAAAAACAGGGTCCCGTCCAAATGATCTATCTCGTGCTGCAACACCAGGGCCAAAAACCCATCAGCTTCAATACGCAAAGGGTTTCCGTCCCTGTCTAAACCTTCCACTAATATTAAAGATGCACGTTTCACATCCGCCCTGAAATCAGGGACACTCAAGCACCCTTCATTTTCCGAAATCACTTCACCCTCCATATCAACAATTCGAGGATTGATCAGGACTTGAAGCGATCGTTCTTTGTCCTGTGATGATACATCGTAAACAATAACACGCTTCCCACGCCCAACCTGTATCGCAGCGAGCCCGACGCCCGGTGCATTATACAAAGTTGCCGCCATATTTCCGATCAGCGTCTGGATCGCTTCATCAATATGTTCAACCGGCATCGCAGGATTACTTAAAAATCGATCCGGATAGGTTAGAATTTTAAGTATGGCCATTGCTTAAGACCCTCATCATCTTATTGTACAAGGTTTGCATTGGAAATATTGGATTCTTCTTTTTCTTTTACAACCTGCCATATATTTACCCCGGTCATGAGCGCCGATACGAACCCCATGATAATGACCGGAAAAATTTGGATGACATGGTTTGCCAAGGTAAAACCGGCGGCTTCCTTCACCGGAATTCCATAAAGAGAAAGCGCAAAAACGCCTCCAGCCTCCCAGATACCCCAAAATCCGGGCACAGATGGAATAGCAATAAAGAAGCAGACAATAATCATTACAGAAACAATTTCCATAAAAGATAGATCAATCCCCGGTGAACCGATGGCTAAGATGTAGTATGAAAATGCCGAAAGACCCCATATGGCAAACGAGAGTCCGACACAAATAAACATCTCTTTTGGATATTTAATAAGGGAAAAGCCCGAAGCGAAATCTTCGACTATTTTTATAAGGGGGATGCAGACCTTTTCCTTAATTTTTCCCTTCGATGACTCGCTGACAAAAAAAAGAAAACCCGGCATTTTGATAATCAACCTGCCCGTCATCGTTCTGACTTTTTCTGTACTCACCATGACAATCCCTGCAATCAGTACAATGATCAATTTTACCATACCGCCTCGAACCGTCATCAACATTTCTTTGTTGAGATGATATTTCCCGAACGTCATATCAAAATTGGGGTCCACTTGAACTGTCATCATCATCACAGCAAAGAGGAGGACCAAGATACCGACATCAAATACCCGCTCGACCGCTACGGTTGCAAGTCCACTTGAAACCGGCACATGATCATTTTTTTTCAAAATGACAGGCCGTGCCACCTCTCCAACTCTCCCTGGAAAAATGCAATTAATCATAAACCCGATCATCATCGGATGATATGCCCGCCAATAACTCACCTCTTGAACCGATTTCAGGATCAGTTGCCACCGCAGCGCTCTTAAAATGAAAGCAAGAAGGACAACAAGTATGGAAGGAATGATCCAAAAATAGTTTATGGATGACATGTAATCCACCAGTTGAACAAATGGGACATTTCGGAACGCAAAAAAAAGAGCAATGGCCGACAGGCCTATTCCGATACTCAGAAAGATTGTATTCTTCTTTTTCATAAAATAAAGACCGGTTAGGATAGTATGTTGTGTGCCTCTTCGACATCCTTTTCAATCTGTTTGGAAAGGGCCGGGATATTCGAAAACTTAATTTCATCTCGGATTCGTCGAATAAAATTAATTCGAATTTTTTGTCCGTATATGTTCTCATTAAAATCGAGAATATGAACTTCGACTGTAAATATATGATCATCGAAAGTTGGGCTGTAGCCTATATTGGCCACCCCTTTATATTTTTTCTCATCGTAGTCCACCGTAACCGCATAAATTCCGGTTTTGGGGCAAAGTTCATCTTTCAGATTTATATTAGCAGTTTGAAATCCCAAAATCTTGCCTCCCCTGTCACGTCCACTGACAACCGTACCTTTTATTTGGTAGAAGCGGCCTAACAATTTTTCAGCGTTTGATACCTTTCCCTCCATAAGAAGTTCACGGATTTTGGTACTGCTGATTCTTCCATGGATATGCTTGGATACCGGTATCCAATCCATCACAATGACTGCAAAACCGAAGGCTTCCGCGAAATTTTTTAAAAGTGAAACATTCCCTTCACGGTTTTTCCCAAATGTGTAATCCTGGCCGATCACTATGGCTTTTATGCCGATTTTTCCGACCAGAAGGTCCTCCACAAATTGCTTTGCCGTTATGGCTGCAAATTCCCGGGTGAACGGGATTGTAATTAAAAAATCTATGCCGGATCTTGCAATAAGTTCCACTTTTTGTTCATACAGGGTGATTAGAGGCGGATGGTTGTTTTGTTTCAACACCCGGGCGGGGTGCGGCTTAAAAGTCATGGCCAGGGATACGCCATCCATGCCGACCGCCTTTTCAACCGTCCTGCTCAAAAGGGCTTGATGTCCAATATGCACCCCATCGAAGTTGCCGATGGTAATGACTGCATTTTTAAACGGTTTTGAAATGTCATTTAGGTCATTTATAAGTTGCATTATTACCTTTCCAAGCGATTATCCGAAATCCCTATAACGGTTCAAACAAATTACTGATAGATTTTTTTGAAAAACCATACCGTAAAATGGCTCTGATAATAAAACAAAGCCATCTAAAATTCGGCGAATTTTTAAGTTTGCTATAAAGATTGACAATCTCGCAAAAAGTCATTTGCGAATTCATCAAGATTGACTTGACAAAATTATAAAACTTATATAATAGGCTATCCTCATCTATAAATCAATCACTTTAGACTTTCTATCATCCAAGTGCCGAAGTGGCGGAACTGGTAGACGCGCTAGGTTCAGGGTCTAGTGGGGGTTTCTCCGTGGGAGTTCGAGTCTCCCCTTCGGCACCAAAAACATAACCATTAAGCGTATAATTTCAATATTGCGCTTTTTCTTATTTTTGCAGGTGAATTATCAGAAGAAGCTAAACAAAACACTGAATTTCGTTGCGCAATTTGCAAGAAACTTTTCAGGATTGATTCTTATATCTATCGATGATAGGAACGCGGTTGATGTATTACAACGATAAAACAGAAAAATGCGTTATCTGTGGGTGCAGAAAGTTTTATTGGACACCAGAAGACGGATGGACATGTATGCGATGTTATCCGCCCGGTCAAAACCTTTTGAACCAGGTAAAAGAAATAATAAATAATCGCTTTGATATAAAAGTATCCGATCCAAAATATGATACATGACCGAATATCATCTGTTTGAAGTTGCAGACATCATCCACGGTCAGAAAATATCGTCTGACCAAAGACCCGCTCGCTGTTTTGGCCTATCCTCATTGAAAAGATAAGACACCTCTGATAAGTCTATTTATTATAACTTATCCTTCCCGATTTTAATGGTAACGGGAATATTCAAAAGGAGATTTTTCATGGTCTGGTTGGGAAAATTAATTGGAGGCACCATTGGATTTGCTTTGGGTGGACCTTTAGGGGCAATTTTAGGCACAACATTTGGACACGCTTTTGATTCGAAAAACGAAACAGACAACAGACACAAAGGCACCCTCCTCTCATCTGGTGAGCAAGCTCAACTCACCTTTTTTGTTGCCACATTCTCGATGTTGGCAAAGCTCGTCAAGGTCGATAACTCCATTTCGAAAGAGGAGATCGATTCTATTGAGAAATTTATGCTTCACGATTTGGGTTTGAGCCCTGAGAGTAGAAAAATTGCCTTGAACATTTTCCATACAGCAATGGATTCTCAAGGGTCCTTTCGTGATTTTGCCAAACAATTTTATATGGAATTTCAATCTCAGCCCCAGCTGCTTGACCTGATGATAGACATCCTGCTGCGGGTGTCTGTTGCTGATGGTTTCCTGAGCAAAGATGAAGAGGATCTGATTCTCTCGGCTGCAAGGACATTCAAATTTACCGAAGAGGAATATACAAAACTCAGATCAAGGTATGTTAAAGATTTTGAAAAATATTTTGCTGTCCTCAAAAGCAAGAGCAGCGATTCAAATGATCAAATTAAAAAACGTTATCGAAAACTCGTGTTAGAATATCACCCGGATAAAATCGCATCAAAAGGCTTGCCGGAAGAGTTTATGAAGTTTGCCAATGATAAATTTCGAGAAATCCAGGAAGCGTATGAAGTCATTAAAAAAGAAAGAAGATTCAATTAACCGCTCGCAGCTTCTGTTCAATACATT
>CAZSON010000125.1:0-8362 GCA_964608375.1 uncultured Desulfobacter sp.
CCCCAAAATGGTCATTTAGAGAGCAATATGGACTTTTTACGAGTTCATCAAAATTCACAGGTTTGCCCTTTTTAATATCAGGCAGGTATTCACGCCGCCAAAAGCAAAATTCTGAATAGCGGCAATGCCGATATCGGATTCGATGAGCGCATCTGCGTGTTTGATCATTGCGCACCGCTCATCGACGGTCTCCAGATTCAATGTAGGCGCAATAAATCTTTCTTGCATCATATAAAGGGTGATAATGGTTTCGATTACCCCGCATGATCCCATGGTGTGTCCCATATAGCTTTTCAGCCCGGTTACAACCGGCGAATCGCCGTATACCCTGCCAATTGCCTGGGCCTCGATGGCATCACCCATTTTGGTGGCGGTGGCATGGGCGCTGACGAAATCGACCGAATCGGCGTCAATATGTGCATCTTCGAGTCCCAGCCGTATGGTTTGCGCGATTCCGTCTATATTTGGCAGAATCAGATCGCCGCCATTGTTGTTGCAGGAAAATCCGATGATTTCGCCCAGTATAGTCGCGCCTCTTTTTTTTGCTGATTCATACTCTTCCAGCAATACAGCCCCGGCCCCTTCTCCCACAACCAGACCATCTCTTTGCACGTCAAAGGGACGGGGTGTCAGATGAGGAGCATCATTAAATTCGGTCGAGCATGCCAGCAGGTTGTCAAACACGGCCACGGTAGTGGTATCATATTCGTCTGCGCCACCGCAAAGCATCGCATCCTGCATGCCGTATTTAATCATTTCATACCCGAAGCCGATTGACTGACTGCTGGTGGTGCAAGCGGTGGATGAAGAGATGACACGCCCGGTAATGCCGAACATTCTTGTAATGTTAACCGCCGTGGTGTGGACCATTGACTTCAAATAATCGACCGCTCCGATTGAAGCAAACTCATCGCGCGATTCACTGAAAAAGGTTTTATAGATTTTCCGCTGAACAGAAGGGCTCCCATGGGTTGATCCAAAAGCGACGCCGAGCTTGCCGGAAGTGATAAAATCGGGGTCCAGACCGGATTTTTCCAAAACTTCCTTTGCCACCTGGCACGCATAATAAGAAACCGGGCCCATGGTTTTGCGATGTTGACGCTTAAAATCATAGGCGATCGGGTAATCCACTGTTCCGAACACACCGCAGTGGATATAGTCGGAAAGCAGGTCATCGGCACGCAATTTTTTAACCCCGGATATCCCCTCAGTCAAATGCCTGATAATTTCATCCTTACGGTGACCGACCGGTGTTATGGCAGCGCATTCCGTAATCACAACCCTTCGTGTCATTAATGCCTCATTTCTAATAGGTTAGGATTTCAAGGCGATATGTTGCCGGCATCAGAACTTCCTTTGGACCGGGTGAGCGATAACGATTCCACATAATCTATGATGTGATTAATAGTCCGGATTTCCATCGCCTTTTTTTTCTCCGGCCGTGTTAATGGTGAGCCGAGCATGATCTCGATCTCCCTTAGCAGTTCAATGGCATCGATACTGTCAAACTCATATACTTCCCGAAGATTGTCATCATATCCTGGATTCTCTATTTCAAAAAGTTCGTTAAAAACTCGGATGATTTCAACCTTGATTTCGTCCCGTGTCATGTAAGCCTTTCTTGATTCCAATTCTTTTCAGTTAAAGCGTTCCGGTACCTGTGAGATTGGGTATTTTTTCTTCCAGATGGGATAGCAAAAGGTCTATTTTTGTGCAAGTGCTAAAGAACCAGACAGCTTTAAAAAGCGTTCACGGCCAATGATAAGTTTAACCGTAGCAAAAGAACCGAGTATCGTTCCCAGAACTCCCGGCGCCATTACATTTTGGCCGGAAAGAAATAATCCCTTAACAGATGTGCGGTTCAGGATTGAAGTTTCAAGTAATTGCTCGTAAGAACGCAAAATTCCATAGGCCGAGCCCCCCGGACTGTTTACCCAGTCCCTTATGGTAAGCGGTGTATAAGCGTCGACCAGCGCTGCACCAGGCATGGGGCCTATTGTATCTTCTGCTTCCCGGATTAATCGCCATGCCCTTTTCTTCTTTTTGGTGATATAACCCTTACCCCGCTGCCCGGTCTTTGTCTGTTCCCATTTTTCCCACTGTTCGCTTTTGCCGGATGTCAGTATGGTAAGTAAATTTTTTCCATCCTGCCTACTTCCCCTTATTTGGTAGTAATTTAAATCAACGATATCTCCATTTTTTTCTGTTTTAATTTTAAAGATGTTATGCGGGATCTTTGGCCGCTGTGCGGCATCAACCTTTGCATGAACGCAAAACATGCCATCGGTGTCTTTCAATTTCGATATCAGCCTACGGTAAGAGGGCTTGACCGCACCGTCGGGCAGCATATTGAGAACGACTTTTGGATGTACGGCACCGATGACAACCGGTGATTTCAGCACCGAACCCGATTTCAATTGAACGCCCTGGACGACACGGGAACTGACCAGAATCTTCTCCACGCCATCCCCCTTAATGATTTTGCCCCCAAATGATTCAAGACGCTCGGAAAAGACATTTGTTAATTCCGAACCACTGCATTTTAGCCTCCAGGATGAAAAAAGGTAGGTGGCCAGCACCATATTGTGATAAAAAACAGGACAGGATGCCATCGGGACCCCAATCCAGCAACAGGGGACTCCGAGAACCGCCCTGAGACCGGGTGAGCAGTTCAATTCGGTGAGCAGCTCACCGACCGGTTTCATTTCTTCCAGCATCGAAAGGTCGTTTTGTGTTGAAAACAAAAAATCAATGGTATGCATTTTACGCGCATTTCGCCTGACGGTTTTCATGATTGCGTTGATCTGCCGGTGTTCTTTTGGAAAAGCGTTTTGTAAATTTTTTTCATATACATCGAGGCCTTCCGGCAGGTTAAAGACAAAGTCTTCGAAGATATATTGGTCGATGATGCCGTTGGCACCCATTTTCTCAACCGGAATTTTCGATGATACGCCTAAAAAGTCAAGCAATCTTCGCAAGACCTGTCCGTGATCAAGTGATCCCAGATAGTGCACCCCGACCTCGCATTCTACCCCGTTACGGATGTAACTTCGCATCAATCCGCCCGGCAGCAGATTCTTTTCTATGACGGTGATCCTGGATCCGAGCAGCGACAGAATCAGGGCGGTTGAAAGGCCACCCATGCCCGATCCGATGATCAGAACATTTTCCGGAAAGGATTTACCGGTCATCGTTGTCAACACCGATATCGTTAATGCTTGATGTTTTTTATTTTGCCATATAAGAAAATAGTATCAGTAAATCTAAGTTATGCAGAATTATGCAATCCGATCAAGTGTTTTAAACAAAAACGGTATCGATTCAACAGTGTGCTGGGATTATTTTGATAAAATTTACTGCATTTCGCTGAATGTGCGTCATGACAGACGTAAAGAGGCCAAAGATCAGTTTGAAAAGACCGGATTATCGGAAAGGGTTGAATTCGTTATCGTTGAAAAGCACCCGTCGGACTGTGAACAGGGAATTTATGAATCCCATCTGCACTGTCTGGAAAAGGGAATTCAAGCCGGCGCAGGCACCATTTTGATCTTTGAGGATGATATCGTTTTCGACCGCATGTCTTTTGAAACCCTGAGAAATTGTATCGCATTTATGTCGGAAAATCGAGACTGGCACATGTTGTTTTTGGGCGGTATGGTCAAGGGGAGTTGCAGGACGGAAAACCGGTCGGTATTGAAGGTGAAATTCCGGAGCCTGGCCCACGCGTATGTCATCACCCGAAAATTTGCTGAAAAGCTGGTTCGGACACCCTGGGAGCAGATACCTTTTGACGATTTTTTGTGCAATTTAAACGATGACCACATGTACGCCGCCTATCCATCGTTTACATTCCAGGGAAACTCTGCCTCGGACAATGAAAGATATCTACCCCTGGACCGGTTCCGACGGCTATGCGGCGGACTTAGGAGGCTGCAGAAACTCAATGAGTTCTATCACATCAACCGAGCTGCAATTATCACCGCCCATACCATCGCCATACTCCTCGTTGCCATACTGTTGTTATGGCCGACTTAACATACGGACTCTTTTTATCGAAGGTTCTTCTCCAATGCAGTTGGAGAAGAGGGGCCAAGGATTCCAGTCAAAACACTTTATCCCAAAATGCTCAAACGCGTTCGCAAATGACTTTTTACGAGACTATCTATCTCGGTTTAGGGATAAAAAAGGGTTTAAAATGGTACCACTGCAAAGGATGCTGCAGAAGTTTTGTTTCAAGGATGTCTGCGTATTTTTGGGCGGCCTGAGCGATGACCGTTGCTCTTTTGTCCCGGGAGGATGCCTGAACGTAAATCGGCGCGGACATAGTGAAATGGTATTTTTTTTTCCCTGTGCGAAAGGCAAAGAAGACAAACAATGGGGTGCCTGACAACAGGGCCAGTATATATGGTGCTTGCGGTAACAATACCTCATGTCTTAATAATTTTACCGGGACGGTCCGTTGATCCTTTTTCAATGTGAGGTCACCTGTTAAGGAAACCAGTCCACCCGATTCGATGAACGAAATCCCCTCCACAATATCAAGGGGAGATCCCCCTTCCTGGTCCACGGCAATGATTTTGATGCCGCTTTGGGAGAGGCTTTTTTTTTGTATCTTTTCGATCTGTTCTTTCTCTTTGACCCCCATATAAAGAAGGAGTTTGAGCCCCTTTTTTTTGCGCTTTAGAAGATGGGCGGCGATTTCCCAGTTTCCCATATGCGACATGAGGAGAATCCCGCCGCTTTTTTTCTTAAGGACTTTTTCCAGATGTTCCAACCCTTCTGAGCTATAGGTAATATCGTTGAATTCATGAAGCAAAAACCGGTCAAAAAAAACATCGGTGAAGTTGTGATATTGCCGCCAGGCACACCACAGATGGAAGAACCAACCCCGGTCATTAAAAAGAACTCGATAAAATCGTATGCTTGTGACGACTCTGGAAGGGAAAAATATGAAAAATCCTGTGGCAATAAACCAGGCAAAAATAATAAACACCCAAAGGCCCAATTTCCTGGATGTGAAAATGATCGCTTGATAGATCAATTTTCTCATCGTTTTCCTGAAAACGGATAGCTCAGGATTCGCCAGGTAATGAGCCGGGCAAATGTGCGGGTATTTCTTAGAAAATCTATAAATGGCCGAAAGTGGGATATACGCTCAAACCGCTTCGGGTAACTTACGCTGATCGGCGCTTCAATCACCGGAATTTTTTCTGATCCTGCCCGAACCAGAATTTCGATCTCAAATTGAAATCGTTTTGCAATGACATTCAGATTCATCGCTTCGGGCAGAGGATATATTCTAAACCCGCTTTGGGAATCTATCATGCGGGGGCCTCCGGACAGAAACACCCAGAAGTTAGAGAATTTGCGCCCGAACCGACTGGTCCAGGGAACATGCTTTTCATTCATCCCCTCCCTTACACCCACAACAATCGGTCTTTTATTTTCAGGAATTGCCTGAATCAGTTTGAATGCCTCTTCTGGATTATGTTGCCCATCGGCATCCAACGTAATGGCCCAATCCGCCACTTTGGAAGCTTCGGCAAATCCGGTCGATATTGCAGCGCCCTTTCCGCGGTTTTCATCGTGGTGCAGTGCGTGAATACCACGAAGATTCGCAATTCGTTCAGGGGTAGAATCTGTTGAACCGTCATCGACCACAAATACCGGAATGTTTAGAGCCAAAGTCTGTTTGGTAACACTTTCTATCGTTTGTTCATGGTTGTATACCGGAATAATAACGGCAAAATCTCCTTTTTGAGCGATTCCGCTCGCATTGAAATTGTCATCCGTAGGCATATCGTGATTTCCTGCCGAACAATAAACTTTGATGAACTTTTTACGAGACTGTCAACTTTAAATTACTTCAGGCAAAAATGACAGGCCCCAAGTGCCCGGCCCCATATGAACGCCGGATGTCAATGATAAGGGCTGCAGACGAATCTCGGCCGATGGATAGCGTGCTTCAACTGATTTTTTAACCGTATCATTGACCCAAGCCTGGTTGTCCGAATACTCAAGCATGATAAAAGGTGACGCGCTTTCCTCAAAGGATGCTTTAAGTTTTTCAAGGGCAAAACCGAGTTGCCCTTCTGAATTTTTTACAGCTCCAACCTTCTTGGCGCCTTCGGCTGTAGGACTGATAATCGGCTTTACATGCAGCATATCCCCAAAAAATGCACTAGGTTTAGATAGCCGTCCACCGGCGGCCAGGTACTTGAGTTTATCAAGAAAAACATATTCCTCACATTTATGAATTGCTCTTTTTGCGAACTCGATAACGACGGCCGGATCCCTGGTTTTGATTGAATGTTTTGCGGTTGCCAGCACGATAGTCCCCAGGCGGCCGGAGGCAGCTGTCGTATCGATGATGGTAAAACGATCATCGGGATCATTTTTTTGTTTCCACGCCATGGCGACATCATAATTACCGGTATAAACAGATCCGACGCAAAGATAGAGTACACTCGGATACTGATCCAGCACCCGTTGATAGTATTGATGACGTTCAAACACAGATGCCTGCGAGGTGGATACCTTTACCCCTTTCTGCATCGATTGATAAAGTTCGGACGGGGAGAAAAGCGTCTCCGGTAGTGAGGTGTCACCGGCTGAAATATAGCTGTCGAGAAGGGTAAATCCCAGTTGACAGGAATCCTCACGAGTTACTGAACCGGCTGCATCGGTCATAATATGAATGGCCCCTCCCATCGGGCGTCGATTGAAATTATTTATCTGCATGCCGATATCTTCATCCATCCATTGCGCTATATCGCCTAAGGACTCAACCTGATGCTTAACCTCGTGTTTGCTGGTGGTGTGCAAATGAACTTTTAAATAGTCTTGATGAGGAATTACCACAACATTTTCGCTGTATTCGGTGAGCTTTTTAATTTTGTCTTCGGGTTTGTCATCAAAATGCACCACCATGTCTACGCAATATCCTTTATCTGTTTCTTCCTGAAAAGAGGGTAAAACCGTCAGCATACCGCTGAATGTTTTATTTATAGGTTGAAATCGGCCGGTATGTTTGATCAGGTTTTTAAAAAATCCTTCCAGAAATATATACATCCCCAAGGCTCCTGAATCTACCACACCGGCCTGCTTCAATTTTGGAAGAAGCCGGGGGGTCGATTTCACAGCTCTTTCCAGTTCATCAACTATATTTGAGATATATTTTCCGTCGGCTCTAAAATGATTTTTTTCTAAAAAATCAGCCAATGCATCGAAAACCGTCAGCATGGTTCCGGTAACAGGTTTATGAACCGCCTGCCATGCATAATCCCGACCGATTTTTGCGGCCTGAGGAAGAAGTTCATATGAGTCTGCTGTCAGAAATCCGGCAAAAAATCGAGCGGCAATATTACCCGAATTTCCACGTGCTGAAAGAAGCATTCTGTTAATGATTTTATCCCGGTTTTCACCAAGATATCGTAGCGGGGTAAGGCTTGTTTTCAGATTACGCCCCGTATCACCATCTGCAACCGGAAATACGTTTATGTTATCGAGAACATCGGAATATGCGGATAACCGCTCGACGCTTGAAATAAAAGCTTTTCGAAAATCTGATTTCATTGTTAAGCACCCAATGCGATACGAATCTCCTTTGGTATTTCAAACATCATTTCCATCTCGGGATATTTTACCGCCACTTGCTCACCTTTGCCTTTGGCGCAAATTTGATTATCCGCAAGCAACCTGATTTGAAACTCCAGCACAATCTTATACCGTGCTTCAACGACAGTTGCCTTACATTTAAATTTATCACGATATTGCAAAGATACGATGTGCTTGGTCGTGGTTTTTGTAATCGGGAAAAGGCAGTTTGTTTTTTTGAAATAACTGAAGAGGTTCACACCAACACTATCAAATAGTGCAGTTCGGGCAATATCAAAATATTTGAGATAGTTGCCGTGCCAAACCATCTGCATCGGATCGAGATCATGGAAAGGGACCATGAGCTCTACTTCATAACTTTTGTTTTTTTTGCTAACCATCAACTCACAATTTTGACAGTCCCGTAAAAAGTTATTTGCGAACGACTTTGAGCATTTTGGGATAAATGGTCATTTAGAGAGCGATATGGACTTTTTACGAGTTCATCAAGCATAATTTTCGTAAAAAATCAACAGATAATCCGGTCGATTTTTTCATATAGTATTTTATTAAGATCCTCATCCTACATAGGGGGAACAGACCGCCACGCGCCTTTTTTTTTGTGTGGCTTGTTTTTTTTAAAAGAGTATTTTAAAAAGATAATGGGGCGAACGGACTTTTGCGTTTTACACTTTGCTTCGTAACCGTTCTCAGTTTACAGTTATCGGTTCACGGTTGAAAAAGCTGCAAGGTTGAGAAGAATTAT
>CAZSON010000126.1:0-8296 GCA_964608375.1 uncultured Desulfobacter sp.
AAATATCGCGACCGAAATGGGCAAGAAAGTCTGCAATGGGGTAGAAAACGTTCCATGGAGCGGATATGTCTCTTCGGTCAACGGGGAAAAAGTGGTGGTGTCCTCCGGAAGTAACATCGGAATAAAACCCGGGTATATTTTTGAGGTTAGCGCCATCGGCAAGATCATCAACGGCGTGAATGGTCATCGCTTTGTCATGACCGGCAAAAAAACCGGAGAAATACAAATTGTATCGGTTTATCCTGACCGGTCGGAAGCTGTTTTACTTTCAGGAAATGAGATTCGTGTTGGGAGCCCGATAAAGCGATCGACAAAATAAACAGCTCAAGAAATCACCCGCATCAGACTTTTTCTCTGATCTCGCAGGCATGAAGGACCCCTTGACAGCGACAGGCGGTGCTTAACAAAACCCTACCCTCTTTTTCGACAACTTCTTTTCGAGCATTTAAAAGGGCGCTTGGCGTATACCCACCTACTCCAGGGGCAAGTTGATGACTCCGAATGACGATCGATCTGTATCCGGGCAGTTTCAGTTGCTCCAGATTTCGATACATCTCAGTTTTTCTCGGTTTCCCGGTGACAAAACATCTGTCAAACGGTTCCGGACAGTTATCCGGGCAGAGAAAATCGGCCTGGCTGACATAGAGTTCACCCTTTTTCCCCCACATGGAATTTGGCAAAAGCAAAAACAGATTTTCCGGGACAGGGAGAGTCAATACTTCATGGCCTTGCAATGTGCTGCAAATCCACTCAAATGCAACGTGCACCGGTATTGTGGCAACAATCCAGTCAGGCCTGCTTTTACCTTCGAGCTGACGTGCAAGAAAAGCGATACCGTCTTCTGCAACCGTATCAACCTTTTCCTTTGATCGCCGGACGACTTCAGGGTCTGAGTCGACAATCTTTATATGCGCGTCCGGCTCTTTTTTTCTCAAACGGCGGGCAGCGATCGATCCAAATCTGCCTCCGCCTAAAATCCAAAATACCATAATTTTAATACCACCACATTTGCTCATACTATAGACACATAAGCGATCTGAGTCAAATAGATACCCCGCAGTCCAAAGCGCCCCGCACAGATTCTTCCGTTAAGGGAGTATCGGTTTTTTAATCAAAGAGTGCCTAAAGTGAGCTTAAGTGATATAAAGTGCCTGAAGTTACACAAAAGTTAGAAAAGCTGTTTGAAAAACACTGAAAATTTTTGTATAATCCTATCTAAGTTTTCCGATGTAAGAGCATTAATCATAGATTTTTTCCAGAAAAATTTCAATGAAAAGAGGAACGCTTTATGACAGACCGATCAATGCCCGACAAATGGACTGAAATGGCCGAAAAAGAGCTAAAAGGAAAATCGATCGACTCCCTTTACTGGAAAACTCCGGAAGGGATAGAGGTAAAGCCGCTTTATACCGCCAGGGATATAGAAAATTTAAGTCATCTGGGAACCCTTCCGGGGTTTGAGCCGTATACCAGGGGTCCCCGAGCCACCATGTATACCGGCAGGCCATGGACGATCCGACAGTACGCCGGTTTTTCAACCGCAAAAGAATCCAACGCATTTTACCGGAAAAATTTGGCAGCCGGCCAAAAAGGTCTCTCGATCGCTTTTGATCTCGCCACACACAGGGGCTACGACTCGGACCACCCCAGGGTGGCCGGCGATATCGGGAAGGCGGGTGTTGCAATAGACTCGGTGGAGGATATAAAAATTCTGTTTGATCAGATTCCGCTTGATCAGATGTCTGTTTCCATGACGATGAACGGTGCTGTTCTTCCGATTCTTGCCGGATATATTGTTGCTGCCGAAGAGCAGGGAGTTAAGAAAGCGGATCTGACCGGAACCATTCAAAACGACATTTTGAAGGAATATCTGACTCGAAATACCTATATCTATCCTCCTGCGCCTTCCATGCGGATCGTATCCGACATCATCGGATACGCTTCAAAACAGATGCCTAAATATAATACGGTCAGTATCAGTGGGTATCATATGATGGAAGCAGGGGCCGACTCGGTTCTTCAGACCGCCTTCACTCTGGCGGACGGCCTGGAATACGTGAGAGCTGCCCTTGCTGCCGGTCTCAATATCGACGAATTTGCTCCCCGGCTCTCCTTTTTCTTCGGTGTCGGGATGAATTTTTTTATGGAAATTGCCATGTTAAGGGCCGCCCGCTTTCTGTGGCATGAAATTATCAGCCGCTTCAATCCGAAAGATCCTCGATCTTCGATGCTGCGAACCCACGTCCAAACTTCAGGGTGGAGCCTTACACAACAGGATCCGTACAACAATATTATCCGGACAACCCTCGAGTGCCTGGCTGCGGCCCTGGGTGGAACACAATCTCTGCACACAAATTCCTTTGATGAAGCGATCGGTCTTCCGACCGATTTTTCCGCCCGTATATCCAGAAACACCCAGATCGTTGTTCAGGAAGAATCGCAGATCTGTCATGTTGTCGATCCGCTCGGGGGGTCATACTATGTTGAAACCTTGACTGATGGAATCATTAATGCGTCCAGAAAGATCATAGATGAGGTGGAAGAGCTGGGAGGAATGGCCAGGGCGATTGAAACCGGAATGCCCAAGCTCAGGATTGAAGAATCAGCTGCCCGAAAACAGGCCCGAATTGACAAGGGCAAGGACGTCATTGTCGGGGTGAACAAGTATCAGGCTGAATCGGATCCGGATATCGACGTTCTTGAAATTCCGACCCGTATCCGTGATGAGCAAATTATGAGATTAAAAAATGTAAAGGCTCAACGGGACAACCGAACCGTGGAAAAAGCGCTTGAAGCGATTACCGCATGCGCGTCATCCAGCGGCAACCTGCTTGAAGCCTGCCTCCCCGCAGTTAGAGCCCGGGCGACGGTAGGGGAAATTTCAGAGGCGATGGAGAAGGTTTTCGGCCATTATAAGGCCACCACCCGATGCCTCTCCGGTGTATATACATCGGAGTTTGGGGACAGCGAAATGATTGATGCAGTCAGGAAAAGAACCGATGAATTCTTGAGAAAAGAAGGGCGGCGCCCACGAATACTGGTAACCAAAATGGGGCAGGATGGCCATGACCGCGGTGTCAAGGTTATCGCCACCGCCTACGCAGATCTTGGATTCGATGTCGATATCAGCCCGATGTTCCAAACGCCGGGTGAGGCGGCCAAAATGGCGGTGGAAAATGATGTGCATATTGTCGGTGTATCATCCCTTGCTGCAAGCCACAAAATTCTGATTCCCGAGCTGATTGAATCACTAAAAAAGGAAGGCGGTGAAGAGATACTCGTTGTGGTGGGTGGGGTCATCCCACCGAAAGACTATGATTTCCTCTATAATGCCGGCGCTGCCGTGGTCGGCATTTTCGGACCCGGAACCCCTATTATCGACTCTGCAGAAAAAGTCCTGGATGTATTGGAACAAAAAAAATGATTTTCAGGGACCCTTCCGACTATGTTCAAGGGGTTCTCAATCAGGACCGACGAATTCTGTCCAAAACCATCACCCTGATTGAAAGCTCGCTTTCATCGCATCAGAAGCTGGCCCGAATCATCATCGATCGTCTTCTGCCTTACACGGGAAAGGGTGTTCGCCTCGGCATCACCGGTGTACCGGGCGTAGGTAAAAGCAGTTTTATAGAAAATTTTGGCATGGATCTGGTTGGAAAAAACCATCACTTGGCGGTCCTTGCTATCGACCCCAGCAGCCAAAGGAGCGGGGGCAGCATCATGGCTGATAAAACACGGATGGAGATGCTTTCTGCCGATGATAGGGCATTTATCCGTCCATCTCCTTCAGGTGGAACCCTGGGAGGTGTCGCGAGAAAAACAAGGGAGACAATGCTCCTGTGTGAAGCCGCCGGCTTTGACGTAATTGTTATTGAGACCATTGGGGTTGGGCAGTCTGAAACCACCGTAGCTTCCATGGTCGATTTTTTTTTAGTCCTCCTGTTGGCAGGTGCCGGCGATCAGATCCAGGGCATTAAAAAAGGGGTTCTGGAGATAGCCGACGCCCTTGTCATAAACAAGGCGGACGGGGACAATGTTGCAAAGGCTGAAAAAGCAAAAAGAGAGTACGAATCCGCCTTAAGCCTGTTGACCCCTTCGACCTCCACCTGGACCCCTCCGGTTCTTACCTGCAGTGCACTGGAAAAAACCGGCATCGATGAGATATGGAATACTGTTTTAGCACACCACAAGAAGCTGTCGACAACAGGTGAATTAAAGGAAAAACGTAAAAAACAGGCGATTGCCTGGATGTGGTCGATGGTGGAAGAAGGGTTAAAAGATCGGTTTTATAAAAGCGCTACTGTCAGTAAAAAATTAACCGAAACAATAGAAGCGGTTGAACAGGGGAGAGTGACTCCAACCGTTGCGGCATTCAATCTTTTGCATTTACTCGACCGCTAAAGACCGTCTTTTTTGTCTATCCAATCAAATCAACCCAATCTTGTATTGAAGGTCATCTGTCTTAACGACAGAATGAAAATAGATTAACTATGTATGATTTCTGGGACTGGTGGCAGCATTTGCCCCAATCGATAAACCCCTTTCTCGTTGAGATCGGGTCGTTCCGGCTCCCATATTACGGCTTGATGTATATCGTTGCTTTCGCAACGACCTATTCGCTGGTTCTATACCGCGTGAAACACGAAAACCGCTTTGATATAACAAAAAGCCAAATCAATGATCTCATGACGGCGATGATTTTGGGGCTTGTCATTGGAGCGCGTTTTGGATATGTTCTGTTTTACAATCTGTTTTATTACCTTAAAAATCCGCTCGAAATTTTCCTTCCCTTCTCATTTTCAAACGGCATCGCGTTCACCGGTATTTCCGGCATGTCGTATCATGGAGGTCTCATCGGGGTCATAGTTGCAACGTGGTATTGCATCAGAAAATCTGAGTTGAACTTCTGGCAGACGACCGATCTGTTTGCACCTGCCATTCCGCTCGGTTATACATTTGGCCGGTTGGGTAATTTTATCAACGGTGAACTGTACGGCCGGGTGACATCCAGGCCGTTCGGGATGTATTTCCCGTTAGCGCCCGGACCGAACCTCAGGCATCCTTCACAGCTTTATGAAGCCTTTTTTGAGGGTATTTTTCTCTTCGCTGTTTTATGGAGCATGCGAAATGTCAAATGGGCAAAAGGGGCAATGTTCGGCCTTTATCTTATCGGATACGGCGCTGTCCGATTTTTTATCGAATACTTTCGCCAGCCCGATGCTCAGCTTGGCTTTGTTTTTTTGTCATTTTCTTTGGGTCAAATCTTCTGTGGTCTCATGATACTCGTCGGTTTTTCCGTATATCTTTATATCGTTTTAACCCGGGAGCAGTGAAAAGAAAAAGAAGGTTGAATTCAAACGGATAAAAATAGTAAAGATTGAATAAGAAAGATCGTTAGTGGGAGATTGACAGTTCCGTAGAAAGTTATTTGTGAACAAACAAGCTGAACCGATGAATGAAAAAGAGCAGGGAATTCAAATTGAGGAATTACCCAAACTGAACAATCCTATTTTGATTGCAGGTTTTGACGGATGGGGAAATGCGCTTGATATCTCCAACGCGATGTCCGCCTATCTGATACGCAAACTAAAAGCCGAATATTTTGCCAAAATCAATCCAGATATTTTTTACCGTTATGATGAAAACCGCCCCCTTGTAAGTATTAAACGTGGGTCTTTGATAAGCCTGTCCCTCCTCGGCGGGTCCTTTTACGCTGCTCGAAATGATGAAGGCATTCGCGATCTGGTAATCCTGAAGGCAAATGAACCTCATCTCCGATGGGTGCAATTTGTGGATGATCTGTTAACACTGTGTGAAAACCTGAGCATTAAAATGGTCATTACGCTTGGGAGTATGTATGACAGCGTCCTGCATACAGACAGAATTGTTTCGGGCATTTCTTCAACCGAAGATCTGTTTTTAATATTAAAACAGAAAAATATCATCCCGATCGATTATCAGGGGCCCAGCGCGATTCATACCCTGATTCATTCCGAGGCGCAAAAAAGAGGGATGGATAGCATCAGCCTGTGGAGCCACTGCCCGTATTATCTGCAAGACACCACCCATTTCGGCATTTTATCCCACCTCGGTGCACTGCTCTCTTTTTTGGGAAATTTTAAACTCGATACAAAGGATCTTGAAGCGGGATGGACGGCGCTGAATGAGCAGATTGAGCTGCTTATAAATAAAAACCCTAAACTTCAGACCATTATTGAAGAGCTTAAAGAGGCAAAGGTCAGAGGATCCTGGGAAAGCGCCAAAGCATCCATAAAAAAAGGTGAAAAGGTCATCGACTTGAAAGATTTTTTTAAAACAAAATAATACCCAACGCTTAACTCACTAAAAAATGCTCGCCTACAGCCTATCGGAAATGAATCTTCACATCTTTGGGAAGCGCCATTTCCATTGCCACCTCCGCCGCTTTCAGGACAGCCACCGGAACCGGACATGAAGTGTGACAGCCTGCCTCTGTTGCGAAAACAAAGGCAGGATTCCGGGGAATGGGCGCAAAAAGTTCGTCCAGGGTCATCTTTTTCAGATTCTCTGCCACCTGTTGAATATGGCGGCATTTCGATTCTCTGATCGCCACTTCTACCACCCGGGTTTCAACCTGCCATGCGTCAATGACGCATTCAAAACCACAAACCCCCGGATCCACATTCACCTGTACAAAATGAGCGCCTCTGTTCATCGTTTTTTTTCCAATTTGATTATAATCCGGATGAAGTTAAATGGCTATGATCGACCGATTGCATCAATAAAATGGCCGCCATTAACCTGCCCTCATCCGTAAATTCAGGTGGTTTGTCAACTATCCAGCCCTTTTGCTCAGCCTTGGAAATAAACAACATCTCTTCTTTTAAGTGAACATGATAATGAGCTGTTGGATCAACCTGGTTAACCGTCTTTTTTGAAAAGCCTGACAAATTACGCTGAATTATGGTTGCAAAATCCCTTTTTTCGGTTAGCAAATTGGAACATTCCCGAAGGGCTTCCTGATATAGCCGCCGGGCATTGTCTATTCGATCTGTGCTGTGATTAAGTTCCGCAAGGTTATTAAGTGTGCCGGCCCGGCCTCGATGAATCAAGTTTCCATATTTTCTTCGCGCCATATCATCGTATTTTTTTTGATGTTTGCGTTCCATCCTGAGATGAAACAATGAACTCCGGGCCCGCTGCTCAAGGTGCATCGTTTTGACCCAGTACAACGCGGATTGCCAGCCCTCCAGCGCACATTGGTAAAGGTCTTCGGCCTCCTTGAAGTTTCGTCTGATTCGAAAGGTAATCCCCAGATTGTTCAGGCTGCCGGCCCGTCTTGGATCTTTCGGGTCAAAGCCGTGGGTAAAACATTGGGCGGTTTCCCATTTATCTGCAGCGGCGATAAAATGACCGCTTTTAAAATCCAGGGAAGCTTTTTCGGTTTTTTGCACCCACTTGAAATCAGGATCGATATCGCTGTTTTTGCTTAATCTTTCCATCACACGGTTTGACAAAATATCAGATACCGAGGTAGGCTTTGCGCACATGCTCATTATGTTTTAGCTCTTCTGTTTTTCCATGCAGGGCGATCCGACCGGTTTCCAGGACATAACCATAATGAGCGAGGTTCAGGGCGATTTCCGCGTTTTGTTCAACCAGAATTACCGAAACACCCTTCAGGTTAATTTCGGTTAAAATTCGGGCGATTTCCTGCACCACTAACGGCGCTAATCCAAGGGACGGTTCATCGAGCATCAAAAGTCTGGGATTTGACATAAGTGCACGTCCGATTGCGAGCATCTGTTGCTCACCACCGCTCATTGTCTTGGCTACCTGCCTACTACGCGCCTTGAGCACCGGAAAATGGCCCAAAGCTTTTTCTAAATCTCTTTTGACGCCTTCTTTATCAGACCGGACATACGCACCGGTGTATAGGTTCTCCAAGACAGTGAGCCCGGGAAACACCCGTCTGCCCTCGGGGACATGCGCGATACCCAACTTGAGGATTTTATCGGGCGAACGTCCATCTATACGTTTTCCATCAAACCGAATTTCCCCTGCACTGGGTCGGACGAGGCCCGAAATTGTACGAAGGGTAGTGCTTTTACCCGCGCCATTAGAACCGATCAGGGTCACCATTTGGCCCTTATCAACCCTGATCGAAATCCCCTGAACCGCGGCAACTTTTTGATAGTGAATAACAATATCGGTTAGATTCAACAACATTTTATACAGACCCCAGGTATGCTTCAATAACTTGATTATTGGATCGAATCTCTTTTGGTGAACCGGCGGCCAGCAATTGACCAAAATT
>CAZSON010000127.1:0-8123 GCA_964608375.1 uncultured Desulfobacter sp.
CGCCGGCGCCTATGTGAAAAAACCGTACATGATCGAAAAAATCGGAACTGTTGTTAGAAACGAATTAGGGAAATAATATCTTCAAAGCGATTGACTCAAGATTGATATTTGAGCAATGTCAGAATGATGGCTGTAAAGATGCTGAGCTGATCTGTTGATGAGCAGAAACTGTGAAATCCCGAGACACTACGGACACTTTTTGCGCTTTATGAAGGAGGATAAAAGACGCTGTTATTGTAAAATAGGAGGCGACAATGAGCATGAAACGCCTAGGATGGTTTTTCGCTGCATCTGTTATTATCCTATCGATAGTCTGTGCGTCACATGCTGCGTATGAGGGGCATCGTGGCGGAGAGGTGGTCATTTTATGGGGTGGCGGCACGCCGCGGCATTTTAATCCCGCTTTGATATCAGGTTCAGCGACCGCCATTGTGGGAACCCAAATTTTTGCCAGTCCGCTTCGTTATGACGATAAATGGAAACCGCACCCCTACCTGGCGGAAAGCTGGGCAATCTCTGATGACGGTTTGTCTGTGACACTCAAGTTGGTTAAAGGAGCGATGTTTCATGATGGCCGTCCAATAACTTCAGAAGATGTGGCTTTTTCCGTGATGACGGTCAAAAAATATCACCCGTTCAAGTCGATGTTTGCGCCGGTGGAACGGGTGGACACGCCGGATCCGCAGACCGCCGTGATCCGTCTGACCAGACCTCATCCGGCGATTCTTCTGGCCATGTCGCCCTCCCTGCTTCCCATCCTGCCGAAACACATCTACGGGGACGGCCAAGACCTGAAAACCCACCCGGCTAATCTGGCCCCGGTCGGATCAGGTCCTTTCCGATTAGTGAAATACGAACACGGAAAGCAGATCCTCCTGAGACGAAACCCGGACTTCTTTATCCCCGGGCGGCCTTATCTGGATCAGATTGTTATCCGCCTTGAACCGGACCCTAAGGCGCAGATGATCGGGATCAAACGGCAGGAGGCGCATCTGGTGCCCCTTTTTTTGGATCTGGAAGCTCTGGAGAAACTGGCCAAAAGCGAGCACCTGATAGTGACCTCAAAAGGGTATGAGGGAATCGGCGCAATCAATTGGCTCGCTTTCAATCTGCTTCGAAAACCGCTCGATGATAAGCGGGTGCGGCAGGCGATCGCCTATGCCATCGATATCGATTTTATCATCCGGTATCTGCACAGGGGGCGATCCCGGCGTGCCCCGAGTCCCATTTCACCGGACAGCCCCTTTTATGATGCAACGGTTCCGATGTACCGGGGCGATCTGGAAAAAGCCAGGACCCTTCTGGATCAATCCGGATATCCCATCGACCGCGATGGAAAGCGGTTCTCCTTGACCCTGGATTATATCCCGGTGGTCCCCTCGCAACAAAAAAATGTCGCCCTGTACATCAAACGCCAGCTTTCGAAGGTCGGGATTCATGTCGCTGTAAGGAGATCAAAGAGTTTTCCGGCATGGGCCCAGCGAATCGGGAATTGGGACTTTGATATGACCATGGACCTCGTTTATAACTGGGGGGATCCGGTCATCGGGGTTGACCGCACCTATCTGTCCCGAAATATTCGGAAGGGGATCGTTTGGTCAAACACTCAAAACTACCGAAACAACCGGGTGGACAGGCTGCTCGATGAAGCGGCCCGGGAAATGGATCCGGTCCGGCGGAAGAAACTCTATCGTGAATTTCAGCGAATCCTGACCGACGATCTGCCTATTGTGTGGATCAATACGGTGCCGTTTCATACAATATACCATCGGCTGCTCGGAAATCCGCCGGTTTCGGTTTGGGGGGTGCATTCTCCTTTGGATGAACTCTATTGGAAGCAACCGATCGATCGCGGCTACCTGCCGACGCCCGGCCTTGAAACAAACCCGCCCCTGCTCAAACGGGTCGGGGTACGGGCGATCAGCATCCTGAAAAAACAGGGACTCTACCAGGCGCTCGACATTTTTCAGGATAAGGATCAGGAATTTCTCGATCTGCAGGGATCCGGTCTCCATTTAATCGGTGTGACGAGTGACGGGATCGTTTTTCTGGACAACTCCGGTCAGATGTCCCCTGGTATGAATATCAGCGGCATTCGGGATCTGGAAGGAAAAAGACTGGTCCGGCGGTTTTGGGATGCTGCTGCAAGCAGAGATAAAGCGCTCTTCAGATCCAAAGGGGTTTGGCCGCATCCCGGGACCCATCGGGTCGGACCGATGTCTACCTGGTGCGGCATGCTGACCGATACGGATGTCATCTGCGCATTGAAGTGGGATCCGGAAAAATGAGCGTCAGAATGAGATATATCCGCAATATTTCGATCAGCAACAAAATGCTGATACCGCCCCTCCTGATGACCGTGGCCCTCGGGTTCATTTTGCTGCTGTCGATTTTCGGGCTTTACAGTCAGCGGACCGCGATCAGCCGGGCGAACGATATCGCGTTGAAACGAATGACCGGACTCAATGAATTTATCGCTGCCAGTGAACAGGTGCAGTCGGATGTGTTTCAGGTCGCCATTTTGAGCTTTATGAAGATGCCGCAAAAGGAAATCGAACCGGTTCATGAACGGTTGACCCAGGGGCTGATTGAAATGGATGTTCTATACGGTCGCATCCTGACCCAGTGGCGGCTCGATCAAAGAGAGGCAGACATCCTGAACCAGATGAAACAACCGATGGCGCGGTTCACACAGGAAGCAAAACAGGCGGCCGGGGCCGTTTCCGAAAAACCCTCCATCGGAGTTTTGCTGGTCCGGTCGGCCGCGGTCCCTTTCTCGGATTTTCGCGGTTTACTCGTCAAATTTTTAAATTACCAGAAAGAAAAGATCGCTCAGGCGGAAGCCGCATCCACAAAGACCGCCGATACCATCCGATCGATGCTGGTCGTCATCGCACTGATCACCACCCTGATCGCCGTCCTGATCACCGGGCAGATCGGCGCCCGGTTTATTTCCCGGCCGGTGCGGCGCATCACATCGGTGATGAGCCGTCTGGCCGGCGGGGACCTGTCCACTGAAATCGGTGAACTGGATCGAAAGGATGAGATCGGGTCGATGGCCGGGGCCGTTGAGGTGTTCCGGCAAAACGCGATTGAAAAACAGGCCGCTGAAAAGGAGCTTCGGAAGGAAAGGGACCGGTCTCAGAATTATCTCGATATTGCGGGTGTCATGCTGGTTGCGATCGACAAAAATCAGGAAGTTATTTTGATCAACAAAAAGGGGTGTGAAATACTAGGGTATGAGCAGCCAGAAATCATCGGTCAAAACTGGTTTGATCACTTTTTACCCGCAGAGGACCGGGATGCGGTCAAGGGGGTCTTTGATCAGCTGATTTCAGGAGATGCGGCACCGGTTGACTATTTTGAAAACCGGATTTTAAATCAAACCGGCGAACTGAGGTTGGTTGCGTGGCACAACACCATCTTAAAAGATGAAACCAACCATATCATCGGCACCCTGAGCTCAGGAGAGGATATCACCGACCGGAAAAATGCCCAGGAACAGATCAAAGCCTCACTTCAGGAAAAGGAGATCCTTTTAAAAGAGATCCATCACCGTGTCAAAAACAACCTGCAGGTCATTTCCAGTCTGCTCCGGCTCCAGGCCGATGCGGCCGGCGAATATCCCCATACGGATTTGTTCAGAGAGAGCCGAAATCGAATTCAGTCGATGGCTCTGATTCACGAGGCGCTCTATCGCTCGGGAAGGCTTTCGCAAGTGGACTTCGCCGAATATCTAAGGAGGGTCCTGGACCGCCTTTGGAGGTCTTATGGAGTCGACCGAAAGGAAATCGTATTGACAATCGATGTGGAAGCGGTATCCTTGGATCTGGAAGAAGCCATCCCCTGCGGACTTATTATCAACGAGCTGATTTCCAACTCCCTGAAATATGCATTCCCTTCCGGTGGAAAAGGGGAAATCCGGGTTCATCTTCACAGCGTCGATGAAGATGAGCTGCTGCTGATCGTTGGCGACAACGGTGTCGGCCTACCGGCCGATATAGATTTTAAAAATACCGACACGCTCGGCTTACACCTGGTAACGATATTGATTGAAGATCAGCTTCATGGCCGAATTGATCTGGACCGGGAGGGAGGCGCCGCGTATCGGATGTGGTTTAAAAAGAAAAAAGATAAGGTGAGGATCTAAAAATGGCAAAGGGACATATTTTAATTGTCGAAGATGACCGGATTGTTGCCGAAGATATCAAAAGATGCCTGACAAAGCAGGGGTTTTCCGTTTCAGCGATCGTCTCCTCCGGGGAAGCGGCTTTAAAACAGATGGCCGAAAACCTGCCAGACCTGGTGTTGATGGATATCATGCTTGAAGGTCAAATGAATGGCACGCAGGCGGCCGAAAAAATCCGTTCTCAATATAACATTCCGGTGGTCTATCTGACGGCTTATGCGGATGAAGAGACCCTGGAAAAGGCCAAATTAACCGAGCCGTTCGGTTACATCATTAAGCCGTTTGAGGATAGAGAATTGAATTCGGTCATCGAAATTGCCCTTTATAAACAGAAAATGGAGACAAAGCTCAAAGCAAGCCGGGAGTGGTTCTCCACTACCCTGAAAAGCATCGGCGATGCGGTCATCGCCACCGATCCTCACGGCCAGGTGGTCTTCATGAACCCGGTCGCCGAATCCCTGACCGGTTGGCACCAGGAGGAGTCAAGGGGCAAACCGTTGTCGGAGATCTTTCCTATCATCCACGATGAGACGGGCGAAGCAGCGCAAAATCCCGTGGCCAGGGTGATCAAAGATGGATTAGTGGTGGGGCTGGCCAACCACACGGCTCTGATCGCCAGGGACGGGACCCGGATCGCCATCGATGACAGCGGCGCACCGATTATCAGTGATAAAGGCGACCTTACCGGGGTGGTTTTGGTCTTTCGCGACGTGAGGGCGCAGAGAGAAGCCCGGCAGCTGGTTCAGCAGAGCGAGGAGAGATACAGGAATCTGTTCAACACGGTGTCTGACGCGATCATGATCTTTGACGCGGAAACCCAAAAACTAATAGATGCCAATGACGCGGCATCGGCGCTTTATGGATACAGCCGGGAGGAATTCCTGGAACTCAAAGTCACCGATATTTCAGCAGAGCCTGAAAAGAGCGCACGTGCAATCAAACGGATACTCGCCGGAGATATCTCCAAAATTTTGCTTCGTTATCATAAGAAAAAAAACGGGACCTCATTTCCTGTCGAGATAACCAACGGAAAGATGACGCTGGCGGGTCGAACAGCAGTCTACGGGATTATGCGGGATATAACCGAGCGTCAAACAGCGGAAAAGGAGCTGGCGGATAAGACGCGCTTGAACCAGACGCTTCTTGATGCCCTGCCTTGTGTGGCGTTGCTGGTAAGGCAAAACACGCGAGAGATCGTTGCCTCCAACGAGACGGCCCGGAAAGCGGGCGCTGTCCCGGGAAAAACCTGCTTTAGCACCTGGGCGCAGCGGGAGGTGCCGTGCCCCTGGTGCCTGGCGCCAAAAGTCTGGGAGACAAAAGAAGCCCAACATCTGGAAGTCGGCGCGCTTGACATCATCTGGGATGCGCACTGGTATCCGATCGATGAGGATCTGTACCTTCATTATGCCTTTGATATCACTGAGAAAAGAAATTTAGAAGCCCAAATACAGCGCTCTCAGAAGATGGAGTCATTAGGCCTGATGGCCGGTGGCGTTGCCCATGACCTGAACAATATTTTATCCGGTATAGTCAGCTACCCGGACCTGATGTTAATGGATCTGCCCGATGACAGCCCACTTCGAAAGCCGATTGAAACCATCAAAGAGTCGGGTCAAAAGGCGGCCGATGTGGTTTCGGATCTGCTGACCATTGCCCGGGGGATCGCGTCCAGCAAGGAGGTCGTGGGTTTGAATACACTGGTGGAAGAATATTTCGATTCTGCTGAACACAAAAACCTTCAATCAACCCACCCATCGATCAAATTCAAAACCGATCTGAACCCCGAGCTGTTGAATATCAATTGTTCGGTTATCCATATTAAAAAGAGTTTGATGAATCTGGTGACAAATGCGGCGGAGGCGAGCGCCGGGGCGGGGATGGTGACAATCTCGACCCGGAACCGGTATGTGGATGAACCGCTCAAAGGGTACGAAAATGTGCATCAGGGGGAGTATGCGGTGATGAGCGTGTCGGATGACGGTTCAGGCATATCAGCGGATGATCTGCAGCGTATATTCGAACCGTTTTACACCAAAAAGGTGATGGGCCGGAGCGGAACCGGATTGGGGCTGGCGGTGGTCTGGAACACAATGCAGGATCACAGCGGTTATGTCGATGTCCGGAGCGATGAAAAAGGGACGGCTTTTGCGCTTTATTTTCCGGCTACCCGGGATGAGGCGGTTGACGAAAAGATAACGATTTACATGAAGGATTATATCGGACATGGCGAGCGGGTTCTCGTGGTGGATGATGAAGAAAGGCAGAGAGAGATTGCATGCAGCATTCTCACCCGGCTGGACTACTTCGCCGATGCGGTCTCAAGCGGAGAAGAGGCGGTGGCTTACCTGAAAGCCAAATCCACAGATCTTGTGATCCTTGACATGATCATGCCCAGAGGGATAAACGGTCGGGAGACCTACGAACGAATAATCAAAATCCATCCGAATATGAAAGCGATCATCGCCAGCGGTTTTGCCGAAACCGGGGAGGTGAAGAAAGCCCAGCAGCTGGGGGCCGGAAAGTATATAAAAAAACCGTACACTCTGGAAAAGATCGGGGTCGCCGTTAAGGAAGAGTTGGAAAAATAAATGGAAAGATTTAAGGAGAATTGATATAAAATCCGTTCGGTGTCAGAAGAAGAAATGATATTAAAAACGCTACCTCCTGATCGACTCTATCCGGCAGTTTTTTTAAAAATTCTATCGTATCTTCGTAAAACCAATTCTGAAAACGTGTTTTCTGATCATCTAAAGATGCTTCAAGGATACCGCGCTTCATCTCGCCGCTGCTAATGGCATGAATCAGCCCTTTTGTATCCCGCGATGCGAATCGTTCCTGCCATTCGCGAATCAACTGGGAGGGTTCCCTGTGCAACATCCCCAGATCAAAGTAAAATTGATCGAAAATACCAAGGAGGCGAGCGATAGAAAGAGATAATTCGTCTTTTGCCTGAGGAGGAATATCAAGCAGATATTTCTGAAGCAACATTTTATAGTGCTGGGGGTTTCCCCAAAGCGAGATTGCCACAGCGCTTTCGATGAGCACATATGGGTTTTTCAATTCTAAAAATTTCTTTTCTATCATTGACAACGCACTTCTTTCATCAAGTCTGACAAGCGCATGAATCGCGGCGCCACCGGCCAGAAAATCTTCACTATCGATTGTTTTTCGAAGCAACGGAACAGCCTCAATCACCTTCCAACGACCAAGCCAATAAGCGGCCAGGTGCGCTGTGGTGAATTGATTTATCTGTAAATCCTTTTCAAGAATTGAAATAAGGTTTTGGGTAGGTTTGGCACGATGAAGTGCGTTCATCGCTCTTTGGCGGATAAAGATACTGGGAGATTTCAGATAACGTTCCAGATCAGCCTGATAGATGCGTGAACCGGCATGCATCAGGGCCGATAGCGCTTTATTCTCTTCGTTTTCACTTTGCTTCACAATCGCCCGTTTTACCGCATGAATGGCACGCCAGTCCCAGGGAGAAAAAAGAGCGCTGAGCGCATCTCGGATCCCCTGAGATTTCAATGGAGGCAGTTTGATGAACACGATCGTTCGAATAACCAGCAGTATGAGCAAGCCTGCGTAGAACCAGCGAAAATGCAATAAAGCATCAGTATCGACGATCGCAGTCAATTTGATCTTTTCCAGCGCCCACCCCCCCAAAGCGAGCGCCAGGCCGCCAACGATGCCGCCGAGTGCACGGGTGACGATCCCGTGTGCCAGCTGATGTGCATGGCTGGTAATGCTGATAAAGTAGTGCTGCCTGGCAGCGTTAAATGCGATCTGTACATATCCGTTAATAAAAAACAGGGCGCCGACCAGGAAGGCCATAAAGGTTTTAGGAAGGAAAATGACCAGGACAACCCCGCCGATATCCAGAAAGCTGGTAAGCACCAACAAAGGACGGGAACCGAGCTGGTCCAGAAACATG